>NZ_JBEYRP010000007.1:235871-389130 GCF_040704085.1 Streptomyces sp. NPDC047841 | reverse complement strand
GTGAGGTCCAGGACCGTCAGGGACTCCTCCGCGCCCTCGGGACCCACCGGCACCAGAGCCTTGGGCAGGGTGTCGGTGTAGGGGCGCAGACGGCGCCCGGCGCCGGCCGCCAGAACGAGGCCTATCATCGCGGTTTCTCTCCTTTGTTTCAGCTGTGCCGAGGCACTGTACGTCTTGACTCGGCTCCGGCGCCCCGAGGAGAACTCGCTCCAAGGCCCCGACAAGAGGTGTGGTCCTGCCCGCAGGGGCAGGACCACACCTGGTGGGACGGGACTCAGTCCTCGTCCGCGGCGGTGGAGACCGTGGTGGTCTTCTTCGCCGTCGACTTCGCGGCAGCCGTCTTGGCGGTCTTCGCCGCCTTCTTGGCCGTCGTCTTCTTTGCGGCCGTCTTCTTGGCCGCGGTCTTCTTGGCGGCCGTCTTCTTCGCCGCGGTCTTCTTGGCCGCCGTCTTACGGGCGGTCTTCTTGGCCGGCGCGGCCTCCTCGCCTGCCGTCTCCTCCGTCGGAGCCTCGGCGGCCGAGGACTGCGCCGCCGGGGTCCCGGCCGCGGCGGCCTCCTCCGCCGTGGCCGACGGGACGACCACGACGGCCGCCTCCTCGGGCGCGGTCGGCGCGGTGGCCTTGCGCACCGCGCGGCGGCGCGGACGGGCCGGTGCGGCGGCGCTCACGGCCTCCGCCTGCTGCCCCTCCGGAGCCTCGGCCGGGGCCACGGCGTCCGCAGCGGGCTGCTCCGCCGGTGCCTCGGCCGCGGGCGCCGTCTCCGGCACCGTCACGACGGCCGCCTCGGCGCCCTCGGGCGAGCCGGCCGGAGCCGACACCTTCCGGGTCGCCCGACGGCGCGTACGGCCCTTGGGCGCGGCCTCCTCGGCGGCCGGGGCCCCGGCCTGCGGCGCCGGGACCACCTGGTCCTCGACGGCCGTCGGCTCGGCCAGCGCCTCGGCGGCCGGCTCCGGCCGCACCGGGCGCGCCGCCGCCTCCTCGGCGGTGACGTCCTGGGCGGTCGGGGCCTCGGCCTCCGCGGTCTCCGCGGCGGCCTTGCCCGCCCTCGGCGCGCGCGCGGCCCGGGGCGCCTTCTCCGCCTTCGGGGCACCCGCCGGAGCCGACACCCGGCGGCTCGTCCGGCGCCGCGTACGGCCACGGGTGGCCGCCGCCTCCGCCTCGGCGACGCTGCTGTACAGCTCCTCGTCCGGCGCGAACTCGGGCGCGGGCAGGGCCACCGGCTCGGCGGCCTCGGCGGCCACCTCCACGGCGGTCTCCACCTCGGGCTCGACGGCCTCGCCGGTCTCCACGGCCACGGCGGCGGTCTCGTGCACGTGCTCGTGCACGGGCTCCGGCGCCTCGGCGCCCCGGCCGCGCTTCTTGCGCTTGCCGCCGCCACCGTTCGCGGTCGCCTGGTCCAGGTGGACGATGACACCGCGCCCGTTGCAGTGGACGCAGGTCTCGGAGAACGACTCCAGCAGGCCCTGGCCCACCCGCTTGCGGGTCATCTGCACGAGGCCCAGCGAGGTCACCTCCGCGACCTGGTGCTTCGTACGGTCGCGGCCCAGGCACTCCAGCAGGCGGCGCAGCACCAGGTCCCGGTTGGACTCCAGCACCATGTCGATGAAGTCGATCACGATGATGCCGCCGAGGTCGCGCAGCCGCAGCTGGCGCACGATCTCCTCGGCCGCCTCCAGGTTGTTCCTGGTGACCGTCTCCTCCAGGTTGCCGCCCTGGCCGGTGAACTTGCCGGTGTTGACGTCGATGACGACCATCGCCTCGGTCCGGTCGATCACCAGCGAACCGCCGCTGGGCAGCCAGACCTTGCGGTCCAGCGCCTTGGCGAGCTGCTCGTCGATCCGGTAGGTGGCGAAGACGTCGACCTCGGAGGTCCACCTCGACAGCCGGCCGGCCAGGTCCGGGGCGACGTGCGAGACGTACCCGTGGATCGTCTGCCAGGCCTCGTCACCGCTGACGATGACCTTGGAGAAGTCCTCGTTGAAGATGTCCCGCACGACCCGGACGGTCATGTCCGGCTCGCCGTACAGCAGCGTCGGAGCGCTGCCGCCGTTCTTGGCCTTCTTCTGGATCTCCTCCCACTGCGCCTGGAGCCGCTCGACGTCGCGGCGCAGTTCGTCCTCGCTCGCGCCCTCGGCGGCGGTGCGCACGATGACGCCCGCGTCCTCGGGGACGATCTTCTTGAGGATGGTCTTCAGCCGGGCCCGCTCGGTGTCGGGCAGCTTGCGGCTGATGCCGGTCATCGAGCCCTCGGGCACGTACACGAGGTAGCGCCCGGGGAGGGAGACCTGGCTGGTGAGCCGCGCGCCCTTGTGCCCGATCGGGTCCTTCGTGACCTGCACGAGGACGGACTGGCCGGACTTGAGCGCCGACTCGATCCGGCGCGGCCCGCCCGCCATGCCGAGTGCCTCGAAGTTGACCTCACCGGCGTACAGGACCGCGTTGCGGCCCTTGCCGATGTCGATGAAGGCGGCCTCCATCGACGGCAGCACGTTCTGGACCTTGCCCAGGTAGACGTTGCCGACGTACGAGGTCGACTGCTCCTTGTTGACGTAGTGCTCGACGAGCACGCCGTCCTCCAGGACGCCGATCTGCGTGCGCTCGCCGTGCTGACGGACGACCATCACGCGCTCGACGGCCTCGCGGCGGGCCAGGAACTCGGCCTCGGTGATGATCGGGACGCGTCGGCGCCCCTGCTCACGGCCTTCCCGGCGGCGCTGCTTCTTGGCCTCCAGACGGGTCGAGCCCTTGATGGACTGCACCTCGTCGGACGGCTCGCTGGGCTTGCGGGGCTCGCGGACCTTGACGACGGTGCGCTCCGGGTCGTCCTCGGACGGCTCGGCGTCCACGGAGGTGTCACCGGCGCGGCGGCGCCGGCGACGGCGACGGCGGCTGCTGGAGCTGGAGCCGCCCGACTCCTCGCCACGCGCCTCGTCGTCGTCCTCTTCCTCCTGCTCGGCGGTGTCCTCGGCGTCCTGCGCGGCCTGCTCGGCGGCCAGTTCCTCGGCGTCGGCGTCCACGCCCTCGCCGGACTCGCCGTCGCCCGCGTCACCACGCCGGCGGCGGCGTCCGCCGCGGCGGCGGCGACGGCGCGAGCCGGACTCCTCGAAGCCCTCGGCGCCCTCGGTCTCGTCGCCGTCCTCGCCCTCGGCGAGGTCGTCGGCGGCCTCCGGGGCCTCGTCGGCCTCCTCGGGCTCCTCCTCGGCGGCGGCCTCGGCCGGCCTGCTCTCCTCGGCGGCGGCACCACGGCGACGCCGGCGACGGCGGCCACCGGTCTCGACGCGCTCCTCCGTGTACTCCTCGGTCTCCTCGGCCTCGACGGCCTCATCGACCTCGGCCTCGGCAGCCGCCTCGGCGGCGGCCCGTTCCGGCGTCTGGAACTGGGGCTCGGTGAACACCGGCGCCTGGAAGACGGCGACGGCGGGGCGGGCGGGCCGGCGCGGGGCCCCGGCCTCCTCCGGCTCGGCGGTCCGCGCGGGCTCGGCGAATCCGGACGCGGCACGGACGACCCGGCGCCGGGCCCGGCGCGGAGCCCCGGCCTCGGCAGCCGGTGCGGGGGCCTGCGGCGCCTGGACGGGCTGGGTGGCCGCGGCCGGCTCGGTGGTGTGCGTGGTCGCGGGGACCTCCGGGGTGTGGGCGGCCACGGCGTCCTCCGCCTCGGCGGCTTCGCCGGTGGCGGGGGTGGCGTCGGGCGCGGACACCCGGCGCGTGGCACGACGGCGCGTACGGCGCGGAGCGGCTTCCTCGGCCGCGGCCTGCGGCGCCTCGTCGGCGGCGTCCGGCCCTGCGGCAGGGGTCTCCGCCTGCGACACGGACTCCGGCTGCGCCACCGGGGCGGCGGCCGGGGCCTCCTCGGCGCCCTTCGGGGCACCGGCGGGCGCGGACGCCCGGCGGGTGGCCCGGCGACGCGGACGCGCGGGCGCGGCCTCCTCGGCGGGGGCGGCGGCTTCGGCAGCGGGCTGCTGCGGGGTCTCGGCCCCGGCGGCAGCGGACGCGGCGGCGGCCGGGACCACGGTCTCTGCGGTCTCTGCGGTCTCGGCGGCCTCGGCGGACGACGCCGAACCGGCGGGCGCGGATGCCCGGCGGGCCGCCCGGCGACGCGGACGCGCGGGCGCGGCCTCCTCGGCGGGCGCGGTCTCGGCGGCAGCGGCTTCCGTCACCGTGACCTCGGCGGGCTCGGCGGCATCGGCGGTCGGCGTCGCCACGCTGCGCGTGGCCCGGCGCCGGGTGCGGCGCGGGGCGGCCTCCTCACCGACGACGACCTCGCCGGCCTCGGGAACGGCGGCGGTCTTCTCCGGCTCGGCCGGTACGACCGTCTCGGCGGCCTCGGCGGACGCCGGCGACCCGGTGGGCGCGGACGCCCGGCGGGCCACCCGCCGGCGCGGACGCGCGGGGGCGGCCTCCTCGGCGGGGGCGGCGGCCTCGGCGGCAGCGGCCGCTTCGGTCCCCTCCGCCTCGGGAGCCTCACCGGCTCCGGTGGCCCCGCTGACGTCCTCGGTCACCTCGGTGACCTCGTCGGCCTCCGCGGGCGGCGTGGCCGGCACGGTGACCTCCACGGGCGCCTCCGCGACCGCGGCGGGCGGACCCGCCGGCCGGGAGGCGGCACGGCGACGCCTGCGCGGCGGCAGGGTGTCGCTCGGAGTGTTCAGTTCGGAACCCTCGTTGGGTTCGGTCGGTTCGAGCATGCGGGCGTTTCTCCCGTCGGGCTCCCGGGCGCCGCACCTGGTCCGGCGCCGGTCTCTGAGGACCGTCCGCCGTTGACGTCCGCGGCCCGCGCGATGCGCGATGGCCGCCGTCCGGGGCGCGGGCGCCGCACGGGAGCACTCTGTGTCCTGTCTCGCCGGTTCCGTACGCCTTGTCGGTACGGCCTGGCGAAAGTCTTCTGGTCGGTGCGCTGCCCGACCCAGGTGGCTCCCGAGTACGAGGGCGGCGCTACGACGTCCGTCCCTACGCGGGACCTTCCGGCGCCGTCGCGGCGGCGGCCGGCTGGGCCGTCAGGGCCCCGGCAGCCTCGCGGTCGGGCGCGAGCGGATCGGTCACCGTGCCGGTCTCTTCATCGAACAGCCCCTGCGCCAGCCTGGTCACCGCTGCGGGGACCGGCGGCGCCAGGTCGGCCACGGCGCGGAGACCGGACAGGACGTCGTCGGGTCGTACGGCAGGCGTCACGTGCCGAACAACCAGCCGCAGTATCGCACAGGGCTGGTCGGTCGGCCTATCACCCGGCGCACTGTGCGCCTCCAGGCTCACCACGGCCGGGCGGGCGTCGAAGGTGCGGACGCCGTTCTTGGTCGTGCGCTTGACCTCGACGGCGTCGGCCCCGGTGAAGGCCACGACCGCTCGCCTGGCGTCGGCCGGGTCGACGCCGTCCAGCCGCAGCTCCCACACGGAGGCCGTCAGCCGGTCGGCGAGGCCCGAGGTCCGCGCCTCGACCGCGTCGACGACGTCGAGCCCGGCGGGCAGCGACTCGTCGAGGAGGACGCGCAGGGTCTCGGGGTCGCGCGCTTCGGTGAGCGCGATCTCCAGGTACTCCGCCTCGCTGCCCGTGCCGGTGGGTGCGGCATTGGCGTACGACACCTTCGGGTGCGGCGTGAACCCGGCCGAGTACGCCATGGGCACCTCGGCGCGGCGCAACGCACGCTCGAAGGCGCGCTGGAAGTCTCGGTGGCTGGTGAACCTCAGGCGGCCGCGCTTGGTGTAGCGCAGTCGGATGCGCTGCACCGCGGGTGCGGGCGGCGGGCCTTCGGGCTGTCGCTTGCCCAGTGTCCTAGTCCTTCGTGAGAGCGGTCGTACTCCTACCAAGAGTACGTGTGTCGCGGGCGGTGGGTTCCCGCCGGTCGACCGCGGCCGGCTGCCGCGGCTCGCCGAACAGCGTCCGGCGGAAGTCCGCGCGGGCTTGCCGCACGGTCTCCCGGGCCGTGGCCAGCGCCTCCCGCGACACCCGGCCCACCGCGCGCAGGCCCTCGGCCAGGGGCCGCAGGACGGCGTCCCGCACGACGTGCCCGACCGGGGTGAGGACGGCCCGGTACACCCGGCGCACCGGTTCCACGAAGATCCACCGGAAGAGGGTCCCCAGCGCGCGCCCGACGGCCAGGGAGATCCGCCCGGCGACCCGCCACGCGTGTCCGAGCGCCTCCCCCGCCTCGCGCGCGACGACCGCGAGGAACCGGCCGACGGGGGCGAGCACCCACCGCCACAGCGCGAGCGCGGGCAGCACGAACAGAACGCGGCCGGTCCGGTACAGGGCCAGGCCCACGCCGGTGACGACCAGCCCCAGCAGCCACCCCGCTCCCCGCGCGCACCAGGCGACGGCCCGGCCGACGGGTGCCAGGAACCAGGTGTACAGCCACCGCGCGGGTACGACGAGCAGGTACCGCAGCAGCCAGGCGACGGCCGTGTACGCCCCGGCGCCGAGGGCGGCCAGTACCGCGCCGGTCCCCTTCAGCAGCCAGGCCAGCGCGTGCCCGGCCGGGGTGAGCACGCGCGCGTAGACCCACGCGAGCCCGGCTCCGGCCCCGCGCGCCAGCCAGGCGAGGGCGTGGCCGAGAGGGGTGAGCAGGCACCGGTGGCACCACACGGCCGGCACCACCAGCAGGACGGTGCCGAGCCAGGCGAGGGCCCTGCCGACGGGCGCCAGGACGTACCGCCACAGGCCCACGAACGGCCACACGAACACGGCCCGGCCGGTCCACACCAGGGCCCGCCCGAGCGGTCTGAGCACGCTGTCCCGCAGCAGCCGCCCGACGACGACGAGCGCGTCCCACACCATCCGCACCGGCACGACCAGCACCAGGACGACGATCCGCACCGGAAGGCGGACGGCGACGACGAGGCACCCTTCGGGCTGGCGGGACGGGGGCGGCGGCTTCTGCGGTTCCATACCGGGGTAGACGCACGCACCGCACATTCGGATCCGGCCCCGCCAGGCGTTGCCGTGCGGGACCTCAGCCAGGCGGGGCAATCAGCGCAGCAACAGCTTCGTCCAGGCTGGTTATAACGCGTCGGGAAACATGCGAGAAATGGTCATCCAGGCTTGCGTACAACGCACCAGTGAGCAACCCGGCAGAATTCATCGAATTCTTCAGCGCACAGGATTTCCCGGTTCTTCCCGGGCATGGAACCTATGTCAAAATAACGGGTCAATATGTGAATCCCGCAGCCCCGGGCCCGCCTCCGATTCAATCACTCCCTGGGCAGCGGCGCCGACGGGTGAGGGCTCGCAGCCAGCACAGCCGCCGCATGGATGTGGGTGTCCGAATACGGACAAGGCCAGCACCACAGTCCCGTGGCGTCACTCCACTTCGATGCCGTACTCCTGGACGAGCTGCTCCAGCCCCCCTGTGTACCCCTTCCCTCCAAGCACGAAGTCCCAGTCGCCATTGGGCCTGCGCCGGAAGGAGCCGAGCACCAGTGCGGTCTCGCCGGAACGGCCATCCGAGACTTCGAGCCGACCGAGCTCAGTCATTGCCGGGTCCAGCAGCCGGATACACGCATCGGTGAATCCGGACAGGTCGGCCCCCGGGTTCACCTCCGGATCGACGGCCGCCACGAGCACGAACCGATCAGCTGCTCCCGGCAGCGCGTCGAAGGAGACATGGAGTGCTGCCTTGTCCGGCGCCACAGCCGGCACCGCGCGTACCGAGCCGTCCGGCGTCTGCGGGTTGTTGAAGAAGACGAAGTGGTCTTCGCTCAGGATTCGGTTGCCACAGCAGACGAGAGCGCATACGTCCAGCGCCACACTGCCGGACCACGTCATGCCCAACACGTTGTGGTTGTCGGCCGCTGTTGCGGGACTGGACGGCGACGGCTGCGCCGGAGCCGGTCGTCCGCCTTCCCCCAGGCGCCCACGAAGCCCATGCCGGTGCAGCAGGTCGACGAGTTCACCGCCCGAGACGAGCTCCAAAGGCTTGCCCCGAGCGAACGTGTGTGAGCCGGGGCCGAAGCCCGCCGTGGTCACCAGCACTCCCTTGTTGGCGCCGACGTCCTGGACCGTTCCGTACAGGTCACGTACCGCGGTGGGCGGCACTGTGCTGCGGTAGCGCTTCACCTGTACGACGATCTTGCCGCCTCGGATGGGCGTCGGGTCCAGCGCGTCGACGTCCACGCCGCCGTCATTCGAGCGCTGGGTCGTCACAGCCTGCATCCCCATCGCGCGGAACAGGTCAGCAACGAGTGACTCGAATTCGATCGGATCCATGTCATACAGATCCGGCTCGTCATCACCGCCGTGGGTGACGACATGATTCCCGACGTCCTGAGGCTTTCGCCCCGGGCGCACGGAGGCGAGCTGATCGGGGCGGGACGCGAGCCGGCCCCTCAACGCGTCGGTCAGACAGCTCACCGCGTCCACCTGTTCCAGGTGCAGGCCGGTGAACGCCGCGCGCTGGGCCATGACGGTCGCAAGGAAGATGTGCGCTCGCCTGCCCGTCGCCGGCTCGTGGGCGTCCACGAAGCCGTTCAGGGCCACCGAGTCCAGGATGCCGTACTCGTCCGCCGCGAAAAGCAGATGCAGGACCAGCAGCAGGCTCTGAGCCAGCACCTCTCGGTACAACCCACGGCGCTGGGTCACGGGACGGGCGGATTCCTTGTCCTCGTTCTGGGCGGGCACGTACCTCACGGATCTGGCCTCGGGGACCACGTCGTACCCGGGCAGCTCCCAGTCCAGGACCAGTTGCCGCGCCGCCGAGTCGAAGGCTGCCGCGACCTGCCGAGGAAACCCTTCGGGCCAGGCGGTCGACGAGTAGAGAGCGGCGGAGAAGTACTCGACGACGGAGTCAGGGTCTCCCCGCCTGACACCCTCAGTCACCGCGACGATGCCGGCATTGTGCCGACGCACCTCCTCCCGCTGGGTCCCAGTCCTCTGCTCGTACTCTCGCTGGAGGGCCGCCAGTTGCTGCTGTCGCTGTGCCTCGGCAGCCTGCGCGGCGTGCCAGTCCCGTTCGAAACGAGCCTGCGCCTCCGCCTGAGCTTGGGCTCGCCGGTTCGCGGTCCAACCTCCCTGCGCCTGGTACTGGCTGGGATCCGGCATGCGCACGGGCCAGGCGAGCTGTCCCGGGTCGAACGGCGGTATCTCTTCCGCGCGCATCAGGGACGACGCCCTGAAGGCCGGCGCCTGACAACCCGCGGCCAGCAGCCCCTGCAACGAGGCGACCTGCGCGTCCAGCTCCTCCGTGCGCCGTCTGGCCTCTGCCTGTCGGTACTGCCGGTACTCCTGCGTGGCACGCCGTTGGTGGGCCCGCGCCTGCCGTGCCTCGTCCCGGCGCCGTCTGGCTTCTGCTTCCACTTGACGCTGGTGCTGGCGCTGCATCTCCGCCCAGGCACCGACAAAACCAGCAGAGCGACGACTCATGCGCTACAGGCCCTCCCCAGGATGTCGGCGGAGCCGACCAAGCTCTGGTTGCCCCCACAACCAGTAGTAACCAAACGACTTTAACCAGCAATCGCGCGTTCGGACATCAACTTGCCAAAGGCGCCTTGCACCGCCTGCTACGCAGGTCATGACACGACTGCGCCCCCTCCGAAGCGAAGGGGGCGCTCATGGTCACCACGCAGCCTGTGCGCGACCGCAGACACTCAGACCCACTCCACTTCAGAGCGGGAGTCGAGTGCCTGGCTCACGTCAGTGCACGTGCCCGCTCGCGGCCGGCGCCGGACCCGCGTTCTTGACCGTCAGCGGAAGCAGCTTCTTGCCGGTCGGGCCGATTTGTATGGCCGTGTCCATCTGCGGGCAGACACCGCAGTCGAAGCACGGGGTCCAGCGGCAGTCCTCGACCTCCGTCTCGTCGAGGGCGTCCTGCCAGTCCTCCCAGAGCCAGTCCTTGTCCAGGCCGGAGTCGAGGTGGTCCCAGGGCAGGACCTCCTCGTAGGTGCGCTCGCGGGTGGTGTACCAGTCGACGTCCACGCCGTAGGGGGCGAGGGCCTTCTCGGCGCACCGCATCCAGCGGTCGTAGGAGAAGTGCTCGCGCCAGCCGTCGAAGCGGCCGCCGTCGTCGTACACCGCGCGGATGACCGCGCCGATGCGGCGGTCGCCGCGGGAGAGCAGGCCCTCCACGATGCCGGGCTTGCCGTCGTGGTAGCGGAAGCCGATGGAGCGGCCGTACTTCTTGTCGCCGCGGATCTTGTCGCGGAGCTTCGCGAGGCGCTCGTCCGTCTCCTCGGCGGAGAGCTGCGGGGCCCACTGGAAGGGGGTGTGGGGTTTCGGGACGAAACCGCCGATCGACACCGTGCACCGGATGTCGTTCGAGCCGGAGACCTCGCGGCCCTTCTGGATGACGCGGGTCGCCATGTCGGCGATCTGGAGGACGTCGTCGTCGGTCTCCGTCGGCAGGCCGCACATGAAGTACAGCTTCACCTGGCGCCAGCCGTTGCCGTAGGCCGTGGCGACCGTACGGATCAGGTCCTCCTCCGAGACCATCTTGTTGATGACCTTGCGGATGCGCTCGGAGCCGCCCTCGGGGGCGAAGGTCAGACCCGAGCGGCGGCCGTTGCGGGTCAGCTCGTTCGCCAGGTCGATGTTGAAGGCGTCGACGCGGGTGGAGGGGAGGGACAGGCCGATCTTGTCGTCCTCGTAGCGGTCGGCGAGGCCCTTGGCGACGTCCCCGATCTCCGAGTGGTCCGCGCTCGACAGCGACAGCAGGCCGACCTCCTCGAAGCCGGTCGCCTTCAGGCCCTTCTCGACCATCTCGCCGATGCCCGTGATGGAGCGCTCGCGCACCGGGCGGGTGATCATGCCGGCCTGGCAGAAGCGGCAGCCGCGTGTGCAGCCGCGGAAGATCTCCACCGACATGCGCTCGTGGACCGTCTCGGCGAGGGGGACGAGGGGCTGCTTGGGGTAGGGCCACTCGTCCAGGTCCATGACCGTGTGCTTGGACACGCGCCACGGGACACCGCTCTTGTTCGGGACCACGCGGGCGATACGGCCGTCGGCGAGGTACTCGACGTCGTAGAACGCCGGTACGTAGACGCCGCCGGTCTTCGCGAGACGGAAGAGGACCTCCTCGCGGCCACCGGGGCGGCCCTCGGCCTTCCACTCGCGGATGATGCGGGTCATGTCCAGCACGGCCTGCTCGCCGTCGCCGATGACCGCCGCGTCGATGAAGTCGGCGATCGGCTCCGGGTTGAAGGCCGCGTGGCCGCCGGCCAGGACGATCGGGTCGTCGACCGTGCGGTCCCGGGACTCCAGCGGGATGCCGGCCAGGTCCAGCGCGGTGAGCATGTTCGTGTAGCCCAGCTCCGTGGAGAAGCTGATGCCGAACACGTCGAAGGCCTTCACCGGGCGGTGGCTGTCCACCGTGAACTGCGGGACGCCGTGCTCCCGCATCAGCTCCTCCAGGTCCGGCCACACGCTGTAGGTGCGCTCGGCGAGGACCCCCTCCCGCTCGTTGAGGACCTCGTAGAGGATCATGACGCCCTGGTTGGGCAGACCGACCTCGTACGCGTCCGGGTACATGAGCGCCCAGCGGACATCGCACTCGTCCCACGGCTTGACCGTGGAATTGAGCTCTCCGCCGACGTACTGGATCGGCTTCTGCACGTGCGGGAGCAGAGCTTCGAGCTGCGGGAAAACCGACTCGACAGGCATCTCGCGAACCTTCATGAGCTGACAGGGGGGACCATCAAGCCTAACCCGCCCGGCGGCCTCCCCCGAACGCACCGCGAGCCGCCCTCGACCCGGTCTCCTTCCAGAGCCGGGGCAGCTCCGCCTCCGTCGCCGCCGCCCGCGCCTCCTCCCTGGCGTACAGCACCCCGTAGGTGAACGTGCTCTCCCCCGCCGCGTGCGCCACCGCCGCGAGCTCGCGCAGGGTGCGGCGGGCCATGACGCTGTCCTGGTGGTCGCCCAGGAGGGTGGTCAGGGACTTCATGGCCCCGGTCAGGGTGCGGGCGGGGGCGCCGAGCGCCTCGGTGGCGGCCTCTGCGGCGTAGCGGGTGCGCTTGGCCTTCTTGCGGGCCTCGTGCAGGGCGAGGTCGCGGTCCTGTCCCGGCGGCAGCGCCAGCGCGTGCTCCATGACGTGGGTCAGCTTCTTCACGTCCTTGCGTACAGCCTTGGCGAGGGCCTTGTGCGGCTTCCTGCCGGCCGCCCCGCGCAGCGGCGGGTCCGCGAGGAGGGCGTCCAGGGCGTCCAGCAGGGCCAGGTGGCGGCGGGAGTCCAGCACCCCGGTGAGGTGGGCGTGGGCGCCGCCGTGCCGGGCCCGGGACCACGCGGCCAGCCGCTCGGGCACGGGGCCGGCGACCAGGGCGGGTGGGAGCGCGTCGAGGGCGGTGGCCAGGCGGTCGGCCAGCACCTCCTGGTCGCGGTCGACGCCCAGCTCGCCGGCGAGCCACTTCAGCTCGGCGCCGAGGGGGCCGGTGACGGTGCGGTCCAGGAGGGCGCCGAAGGTGCGCAGGGTGCTGCGGGCGCGGCGGGTGGCGACCCGCATGCGGTGCACGGCGTCGGGGAGGTCACGGCGGACGGCGGGGTCCAGCTCGACCAGGGCGTCCCGCTGGGCGCGGAGGTAGGCGAGGACGTGATCGCCGGCGGTCACCGGCGGCGGGGGCGCGGCCTTCTCGCGGGGCCTGCCCCGGGCCGTCTGTTCCAGGGCGCGGGCCAGTTTCGACGGCGACCGGGACGGCCGTACGCCCGCCTTGCGCAGCCGCTTCTCCAGCTGGTCGAGGAGGGCCGGGTCGCCGCCGTCGGCCAGTTCCACCTCGATCTCGGTCCACTGGGCGACCGCGCCCCCGCCGCCCAGCCGCTCGGCGGTCACGGCGTCGACGCTGGCCTCGGCCAGCAGCTCGCCCTCGGCGTCGAGCAGGTGCCGGACGTCGCGGGCGGAGCGCAGCCGGACCAGCGGGACGAGCTCGGCGTCCCGGACGCGGGAGCGGACGAGGGCCGCGATCTCCTCGGGGACGGTGTCGGAGAGCGGGGCCTGGATCTCGTCGCGGACTCCGGGGGCGACCGGGAACTTCAGGTGCCAGCCGGCGTCCGCGCCGCCGGTGCGGCGGCGCAGGGTGAGCGCGGCGGCGGCCAGGCGTTCGTCGACGGTGTCGTAGTACGTGGCGTCGAGTTCCACCAGGCCCTTGTCCAGCACGGCCGCCACCGGGCCGGCGCCGGTCAGGTCGGGCAGCCCGCTGTCGTCGGACTCGTACTTGCGCTCGATCTCGCGTTTCGCATCCGCCATGCACCGAATCTAGTGTCCGGGGCGCCGGTACGGCAGGGGGTGCCGGGGCTACGCCGACATGGGCCGTTGGACCTTGATCGACTGCAGCAGTCCCACGGCGACCCACACCGCGAACATGGACGAGCCGCCGTACGACACGAACGGCAGGGGCAGACCGGTGACCGGCATGATGCCGAGGGTCATGCCGATGTTCTCGAAGGACTGGAAGGCGAACCAGGCCACGATCCCGGCGGCGACGATCGTCCCGTACAGCTCGGTCGAGTCACGCGCTATCCGGCAGGCGCGCCACAGGAGGACCCCGAGCAGGAAGATGATGAAGCCGGCGCCGACGAAGCCCAGTTCCTCCCCCGCGACCGTGAAGACGAAGTCGGTCTGCTGCTCGGGCACGAACTGGCCGGTGGTCTGCGAGCCGTGGAACAGCCCGGCGCCGGTGAGTCCGCCGGAGCCGATGGCGATGCGGGCCTGGTTGGTGTTGTAGCCGACACCGGCCGGGTCCAGGTCCGGGTTGGCGAAGGCCGCGAACCGGTTGATCTGGTACTCGTCCAGGATGTGCAGCTGCCAGATCGCGATGCAGCCGATGACGCCGGCGGTGAGCAGACCGAAGACCCAGCGGTTGGAGGCGCCGGAGGCGAGCAGCACGCCGAGGATGATCGCCACCATGGCCAGCACCGAGCCGAGGTCGGGCATGAGCAGCAGGATCAGGATCGGGACGGTGGCCAGGCACAGGGCCTGGAACACGGTCCGGTGGTCGGGGTACGGCTTGTCGCCCGCGTCCACCCGGGCGGCCAGCAGCATGGCCATGCCCAGGATGATCGAGATCTTGAGGAACTCGGCGGGCTGGAGCGAGAAGCCGCCGATCACCAGCCAGTTGCGCTGGCCATTGATCGTGGCGCCGAGCGGGGTGAGGACCACCAGGGCGAGGAGCACCGACAGGCCGTAGAGGACCGGCACGGCGTTGCGCAGGGCGCGGTGGCCGAGCCAGACGGTGCCGATCATCAGGCCGATCCCGATGCCGAGGTTCATCAGGTGCCGGAGCAGGAAGAAGTACGGGTCGCCCTGGTTCAGCTCGGTGCGGTTGCGGGTCGCCGAGTACACCAGCAGGGAGCCCAGCAGGGACAGGGCGGTGGCCGCGAGCAGTATCGGCCAGTCCAGCCGACGGGTGAGCGAGTCGCGGGCGAAGAGCCTGGTCCAGCGGGCTCGCTCGGGGCCGTACCCGGAGACGGAGAAGCTGTTCGCGCCGGTCATGAGGGCATCCTCCGGCTTCCCCTCCTGCGAGGCCGTCTGCGGGTGTCGCGGTTGCCCGTGCCGGGCGACGGCGTGGTGCCGGCGGGCTGCTGGCCGTCGCCGTTGGTCGGGTTGTTCTTCTGGGCGGCCTCGGCGTCCTTGGCCGGGTCGCCGGAGATCTTCGGGGCGGCGATGGTGCCGTCCGTGCGGACCTTGGGCAGGCCCTTCTGCGGCTCGGGCAGCATCGCCTTCCTGCTGTCGATGGAGCCGTCGCCCTGGACGCCGTAGAGGGCGCTGTAGATGTTGCGCACGGCCTCACCGGAGGCGCCGGAACCCGTACCGGCCTGGGCGATCGTCATGATCACCGTGTAGTCCTTGGAGTAGGTGGCCAGCCAGGAGGTGGTCTGCTTGCCGTAGACCTCGGCCGTGCCGGTCTTGGCGTGCAGCGGGATCTTGTCCTGCGGCCAGCCGCCGAACTTCCAGGCCGCGGTACCGCGGGTGATGACGCCGGCGAAGGCGTCGTCCATGCCCTTGAGGGTGGCCTGGCTGACGGGCAGCCTGCCGCGCTTGGTCGGCTTGATCTCCCGTACGGTCTTGCCGTCGGCGCTGATGATCGCCTTGCCGATGGTCGGCTGGTACATCGTGCCGCCGTTGGCGACGGCGCCGTAGATCACGGCCTCCTGGATCGGGGTGACGAGGGTGTCGCCCTGGCCGATGGAGTAGTTGATCGAGTCGCCCTCGCGCATCTTGTTGCCTTCGAGGCAGTTCTCGTAGGCGATCTTCTCGACGTAGGAGCCGTCCTTCTTGCCGCTCTTGCACCAGGCGTCCTTGTTGGCCTTCCAGTACGCCAGCTTCCACTGGCGGTCCGGGACGCGGCCGGTGACCTCGTTGGGCAGGTCGACGCCGGTCTCCTTGCCGAGGCCGAACTGGTGGGCGGCCTTGTAGAAGTAGTCCTTCGGCTGGCCCTTCTTGGGGTTGATGCCGCCGTCCTTCTTCCACTCACGGTCGGCGAGGCCGTAGAAGACGGTGTCGCAGGAGACCTCCAGGGCGCGGCCCAGGGAGATGGGGCCGAAGTTCTCGCCCTCGAAGTTCTTGAAGACCTGGCCGCCGACCGAGTAGGAACTGGTGCACGGGTAGCTGCCGTCGAAGGGGTAGCCGGCCTCGACCGCGGCGGCCGTGGAGACCACCTTGAACGTCGAGCCGGGGGCGGCCTGGCCCTGTATGGCCCGGTTGAGCAGGGGGTAGTCCGAGTCCTTGCCGGTGAGGGCCTTGTAGTCCTTGGCGGAGATGCCGCCGACCCAGACGTTCGGGTCGTACGTCGGCGCCGAGGCCATGGCGACGATGCGGCCGGTCTTGGCCTCCATCACCACGACGGCGCCGGAGTCCGCCTTGTAGTTGGTGCCGGTGATCTTGTCGAACTGCTGGCGGGCGGCCTTCATCGCCCTGTCCAGCTCGTACTCGGCGACCCGCTGGACGCGGGAGTCGATGCTGGTGACCAGGTTCGAACCGGGCTCGGCCGCGTCCGACTTGGCCTTGCCGATGACCCGGCCGAGGTTGTCGACCTCGTAGCGGGTGACGCCGGCCTTGCCGCGCAGCACCTTGTCGTACGTCCGCTCCAGGCCGGAGCGGCCGACCATGTCGGAGCGCAGGTAGGGCGAGTCGGTGTCCTTGGCCTGCTGGATCTCGGCGTCGGTGACCGGCGAGAGATAGCCGAGCACCTGCGCGCTGTTGGACTTGCCGGGGCCCGGGTAGCGGCGGACGGCCTCGGGTTCGGCGGTGATGCCGGGGAAGTCCTCGGAGCGCTCGCGGATCTGCAGGGCCTGCTTGGCGGTGGCGTCGTCGGTGATCGGGATCGGCTGGTACGGCGAGCCGTTCCAGCAGGGCTGGGGGGTCTTGGCGTCGCACAGCCGGACCTTCTGCATGACCTCCTCGGGGCTCATGCCGAGGACGCCGGCCAGCTTGGTGAGGACGGCCTTGCCGTCGTCCTTCTGCTTCAGCAGGTCGGTCCGGGAGGCGGAGACCACCAGGCGGGTCTCGTTGTCCGCGAGGGGGACGCCCCGCGCGTCCAGGATGTCGCCGCGCACGGCCGGGTCGACGACCTGCTGGACGTGGTTGCCCGACGCCTCCTTCTGGTACTCGGCGCCCTCGCGGATCTGGAGGTACCACAACCGGCCGCCGAGCGTGCCGAGGAGGGAGAGAACGAGGATCTGGATCACGACGAGCCGGATCTGGACCCGTGGGGTCCGACCGGTCTCGGGGATGTTGGTCACTGCTGCTGTCTCCCCCTCTCAGTGCCCCTGTGCGGGAACGCGTACGAATGATGAACGACCGGCCTGTGAACCCGCGTTCCAGCCAGGCTTGCCCGTTCGGGTGAACTCACCCGGGTGGAACTCCCCGTTCCTCACAGTCGCTTGACCCCCTTGATGCGGCCGACCCGGGCGGAGCGCGTGCGCGCCTTGGCCTTCAGGGCGCCCAGGCCGCCGCGCTGGCTGCCGATGCGCAGCCCCGTGCCGGAGGAGAGCCAGCCCGAGGAGATGTCCCCGGCCTTGGCCGCGGGCCCGGTCTCGGTGAGCGGGTCGTTGTCGGCGCGGCGGGCCAGCCACATCACGCCGGGCACCACGAACGGGGCGAGCAGCAGGTCGTACAGGGCGGCGGAGAACAGCAGTCCGGGCAGGCCGACATGGCGGGCGGCGGTGTCGCCGACCAGGGCGCCCACCCCGGCGTAGAGCAGGGTGGAGCCGATGGCGGCGGCGACCACGACGGCCATCGGGCCGGCCGCCGACTTCAGCCGGCCGTTCTCCGGCCTGACGAGCCCGGCGAGGTAGCCGATGACGCACAGCACGAGCGCGTACCGGCCGGCCGCGTGGTCGGCCGGCGGGGCCAGGTCGGCGAGGAGACCGGCGCCGAAGCCGACGAGGGCGCCGCCGACGTGGCCGTACACCATCGCCAGGCCGAGCACGGTGAGCAGCAGCAGGTCGGGGACGGCGCCCGGCAGGTGCAGCCGGGCGAGGACGCTCACCTGGATCACCAGGGCCACGACGACCAGCGGGACGGAGAGCAGGATCCGGTTGACACGCATGGGGATACAGCTCCTACTGCTGCTGGTCGGTGGCGGGGGCGTCGGCCGACGGGGTGACCGTCACGGTCACCGTCGGCGTCGGGACCGGCTTCGGCTTGGCCGGGAGCACGGTGTCCCGCGGGTCCTGCTTCGGTGGCGCCACGACCACGCCGACGATGTCGAGCTTGGTGAAGCTGACGTACGGGGTGACGTACAGCGTGCGGGTCAGGCCGCCGCCGGAGGGGTCGACGCGGGAGACCACGCCGACCGGGACACCGGGCACGAACGGCTTGTCGGCCTGTGAGCCGAAGGTGACGAGCCGGTCGCCCTTCTTCACCTCCGCCTTACCGTTGAGCAGTTCCACGCGCAGCGGGCGGTCGCCCTGGCCGGAGGCGAAGCCGAGTTCGTCGCCCGCCTCCATGCGGGTGCCGACGGTGAAGTCCGGGTCGTTGGCGAGCAGCACGGTCGAGGTGCTGGGGCCGACGGTGGTGACCCGGCCGACCAGGCCGTCGCCGTTCAGGACGGTCATGTCCCGCTTGATGCCGTCGTCGGCGCCGGCGTCGATGGTGATGGTCCAGGAGAAGCCCTGGGCCGAGCCTATGGCGATGACCTGGGCGCCCTTGATGCCGTACTGCCCCTCGCCGGCCACCTTGAGTAGCTTGTCGAGCTGCCGCAGGCGGCTGCGGTTGCGGTCGTCGCTGCCGAGCTTGGCCTTGAGGGCCGCGTTCTCCTTCTCCAGCGCGGCGAGCCGGTCGTGCCGGCTGCCGGAGTCGCGGATCGCGGAGACGGCGTTGCCGACCGGGTCCACCGCGGAGGACAGTCCGTTCTCGACCGGGCCGAACGCCGCCGCGGCGGCGTGCCGGGCACCGTCGACCGGGGAGTTCCGGCCCCCGCGGATGTCCACCGTGATCAGCGCGAACGCGATGGCGACCAACAGGACCAGGAGCAGCCGGCTCTCTTTCGTGTCCCTCACGTGCGGCGGCCGTGCCCTTCCTCAAGTAGGAATTCGTCGGACCCCTGGACGACGCGCATGCTGTGGCGCGGTCCAACAGGCCCATTCGTGGGAGCTTATGCCTCTATATCAACGATCCGCCGCACGAGAGGAGAACGTCTCGTACGGCGGAATCGAAAAGTCGCGTCATCTGCGCGGCTGGGCGTCCAGGACCTGCTGCAGCGCCTCGAACTCCTCGACGCACTTGCCGGAGCCGAGCGCGACGCTGTCCAGCGGGTCCTCGGCGATGTGGATCGGCATGCCGGTCTCCCGTCGCAGCCGCTCGTCGAGCCCGCGCAGCAGGGCTCCGCCGCCGGTCAGAACGATTCCTCGGTCCATGATGTCGCCGGACAGCTCCGGCGGGCACTTGTCGAGGGTGGTCTTCACGGCGTCCACGATCGCGTTGACGGGCTCCTCGATCGCCTTGCGGACCTCGGCCGCGGAGATGACGACGGTCTTCGGCAGCCCGGACACCAGGTCCCGGCCGCGGACTTCGGTGTGCTCGTCGGTGTCGAGGTCGTACGCCGAACCGATCGTGATCTTGATCTGCTCCGCCGTGCGCTCACCCAGGAGAAGGCTGTACTCCTTCTTGATGTACTGGATGATCGCGTTGTCCAGTTCGTCGCCGGCGACGCGGATGGACTGGGCGGTGACGATCCCGCCGAGCGAGATGACCGCGACCTCCGTGGTGCCGCCGCCGATGTCCACCACCATGTTGCCCGTGGCCTCGTGGACCGGCAGGCCGGAGCCGATGGCGGCGGCCATGGGCTCCTCGATGATGTGCACCTGGCGGGCGCCGGCCTGGGAGGACGCCTCGATGACCGCGCGGCGCTCGACGCCCGTGATGCCCGAGGGCACGCAGACGACGACCCGCGGCCGGGCCAGGTACCGCCGCTTGTGGATCTTCAGGATGAAGTAGCGGAGCATCCGCTCGGTGATCTCGAAGTCGGCGATCACGCCGTCCTTGAGCGGACGGACCGCCACGATGTTGCCCGGAGTCCGGCCGATCATCTTCTTCGCTTCGGCACCGACCGCGAGGATCCCACCCGTGTTGGTGTTGATCGCCACGACGGACGGTTCGTTCAGTACGATCCCGCGACCCCTGACGTACACCAGCGTGTTGGCGGTCCCGAGGTCGACAGCCATGTCACGGCCGATGAACGACATTGAGTTCCCCATCCGGATTCATCTGGCCGTCCTGAGCCTTTGAGGGCATGTCAGAACGGCGAGGCGGGTGCTGTGACGTGAAGGCTTCCATCGTAAACGCGCCTGCACGAACACTGCGCGAGGGTCTCCGCCATTGTCACCAGATGGCGTGCCGCCCCGCTTGTGGAGACGGGCGTTCGGGGGCGCTCGTTCCCTCAAATGCCAGGACTGTGCCGGAAAGGTCCGGGCGTGGCCCCGGACCTGTTCCCCGGCGGGCGGGCGTTACGCGCGGCCCGGGAAGAAGATCTTCACCTCGCGCTCGGCGGACTCCTCGGAGTCGGAGGCGTGGATCAGGTTCTCGCGCACGATCACGCCGTAGTCACCGCGGATCGAGCCGGGCGCGGCGGCGATCGGGTCGGTGGGGCCGGCGAGCCGGCGCACGCCCTCGACGACCCGCTCGCCCTCGACGATCATCGCCACGACCGGGCCGGAGGACATGAACTCGACCAGCGGCTCGTAGAAGGGCTTGCCCTTGTGCTCGCCGTAGTGCTGCTCCAGCGTGTCCTGGTCCAGGGTGCGCAGCTCCAGCGCGGTGATCTGCCAGCCGGCCTTGCGCTCGATGCGGCTGATGATCTCGCCGGTCAGGCCACGACGGACGGCGTCGGGCTTGAGGAGGACGAGGGTGCGCTGGCTCACGAGGGGCTCCTTACACGACGTGCGGGTGCGGTGGAACGAGGTTACAGGGCGTGTCGGGGCCGTTGTTACGCAGCGTCAGCCGTGGAGGAGGAGGACTGGGCCTGCGCCGCGAAGCGGGCCTTCGCCTCGTCCACTTTCCTCCCGAAGTGCACCGAAGCCCACCACAGGGCCGCGAAGACCGCGCCCAGGAAGTACATCGTCGGGACGAAGACACCGGAGGCGATCAACGCGATCTGCAGGGCCCAGCCGAGGGCCACGCCGCCGGGCCGGGTCACCATGCCGCACAGCAGCACGGACAGCAGCATGGCGATGCCGCTCACCAGCCACACCGTCGACGTGGACAGGTCCGGGTCCTTCATGGCGACGAGCCCGGCGAAGCCGATGACGAAGAACTCGCCGATCAGGGTCGAAGCACAGAGGGTACGCATGGTCGGCTCAGCCCTTCCCGAGCAGCAGCCGGGCCTCGCCGACCGTGATGACGGAACCGGTCACCAGCACACCGCCGCCCGCGAACTCGCCCTCCTCCTCGGCCAGCGTGATCGCGGCCTCCAGGGCGTCCGGCAGCCGCGGCTCGACCTGCACGCGCTCGTCGCCGAACACCTCGACGGCGATCGCGGCCAGCTCGTCCGCGTTCATGGCGCGGTGGCTGGAGTTCTGCGTGACGACGACCTCGGCGAAGATCGGCTCGAAGGCCTCCAGCAGCCCGCGCACGTTCTTGTCGCCGCTCGCGCCGACGACCCCGATCAGCCGGGTGAAGTCGAACGCCTCCCGCACGGCCTCGGCGGTGGCCTCGGCGCCCGCCGGGTTGTGCGCGGCGTCCAGCACGACGGTGGGAGAGCGCCGTACGACCTCCAGCCGGCCCGGGGACGACACGGCCGCGAACGCCTTGCGCACGGTGTCGACGTCCAGCGGCTCGGCGCGCTGCGCGCCCACGCCGAAGAACGCCTCCACGGCGGCGAGCGCGACGGCCGCGTTGTGCGCCTGGTGGGCGCCGTGCAGCGGCAGGTAGACCTCGGGGTACTCGCCGCCGAGACCGCGCAGCGTGACCAGCTGCCCGCCGACGGCGACCTGGCGGGCGACGATCCCGAACTCCAGCCCCTCGCGGGCCACGGTGGCGTCGACCTCCACGGCCTTCTTCAGCAGCACCTGCGCCGCGTCCACCGGCTGCTGGGCCAGGATGACGGTGGCGTCCTGCTTGATGATGCCGCTCTTCTCGCCGGCGATCTGCGCGTGCGTCTCGCCGAGCCGGTCGGTGTGGTCGAGGCCGATGGGGGTGACGACGGCGACGTCACCGTCGATCACGTTGGTGGCGTCCCAGGAACCGCCCATGCCGACCTCGACGACGGCGACGTCCACGGGGGCGTCCGCGAAGGCCGCGTACGCCATGCCGGTGAGCACCTCGAAGAAGGACAGCCGGTACTCCTGCTGCCCGTCCACCATCTCGATGTACGGCTTGATGTCCTGGTACGTCTCGACGAACCGCTCGGCGGTGATCGGGGCGCCGTCCAGGCTGATCCGCTCGGTGATCGACTGCACGTGCGGGCTGGTGTAGCGGCCGGTGCGCAGCTCGAAGGCGCCGAGCAGGGCCTCGATCATGCGGGCGGTGGAGGTCTTGCCGTTCGTGCCCGTGATGTGGATCGAGGGGTACGACCGCTGTGGCTCGCCCAGCACGTCCATCAGCGCGGCGATGCGGCTGACCGAGGGCTCCAGCTTGGTCTCGCCCCAGCGGGTGGCCAGCTCCGCCTCGACCTCGCGCAGGGCCCTGTCGACCTCGGGGTCCTCGGGGCGGGCGGGCACGTCCGCCTGGGGAGGGCCGCCCTGGGTGCGCAGGGTGCGGCTGCCGGCCTCGATGACCGCGAGGTCGGGGTCGCGGGTGGTCTCGGCTTCGATGATCTCGTCGAAGGAGTCGAGGGGGTCGGGGGTGTCGCTGGTGCCGGGCGCTTCGCTCACGGGGCCAAGTCTACGGAGCGGACGCCTGCGGTGCGGCGCCGGTATGGGACGGCTTGTCTCGTCGGCCGGCTGCGGGACGCCCCGGGCTGGTCGCGCCCGTGCGGCGGAGCCGCGTACCGGTGCGGCCCCGCGCCCCTGACCGGGGACGCCGAAGGCCCCGGCACCTCATCGGCACCGGGGCCTTCACCTGCCGGGGACCGGCTACGCCTGCGGCAGCTTCTCCAGCTGGGCGGTGATGCGGGTGATGTCCTCGTCCGCCTTGGCCAGGCGCGTGCGGATCTTGTCCACCACGTTCTCCGGGGCCTTCGCCAGGAACGCCTCGTTGCCCAGCTTGGCCGTGGCCTGGGCCTTCTCCTTCTCCGCGGCGGCGAGGTCCTTCGCGAGGCGCTTGCGCTCCGCGGCGACGTCGATCGTGCCGGAGAGGTCGAGGGCGACCTCGGCGCCCGCCACCGGCAGGGTCGCCGTGGCCGTGAAGCCCTCGCCCTCCGGCTGGAGGCGGAGCAGCTGGCGGATGGCGGCCTCGTGCGGGGCGAGGGCTGTGCCGTCGAGCGTCAGCCGGGCCGGGACCCGCTGGCCGGGCTGGAGGCCCTGGTCGGCGCGGAAGCGGCGGACCTCGGTGATGACCGACTGGAGGGTGGCGATCTCCTGCTCGGCCGCCGCGTCACGGAAGCCGCTGTCGGTCGGCCAGTCCGCGATGACGATCGACTCGCCGCCCGTCAGCGTCGTCCAGAGGGCCTCCGTGACGAACGGGACCACCGGGTGCAGCAGCCGGAGGGTGACGTCCAGGACCTCGCCGAGGACGCGCTTGGAGACCTCGGCCGGCTCGCCGCCCGCCTGGAAGACCGTCTTGGACAGCTCGACGTACCAGTCGAAGACCTCGTCCCACGCGAAGTGGTACAGCGCGTCGCTGAGCTTCGCGAACTGGTAGTCCTCGTAGAACGCGTCGACGTCGGCGACGGTCTCGTTGAGGCGCGACAGGATCCACCGGTCGGTGGCGGACAGCCGCTCCGGAGCGGGCAGCGGGCCGTCGACCGTCGCGCCGTTCATCAGCGCGAAGCGGGTCGCGTTCCAGATCTTGTTGGCGAAGTTGCGGGAGGCCTGGACCCAGTCCTCGCCGATGGGGACGTCGGTGCCGGGGTTGGCGCCGCGGGCCAGGGTGAAGCGGACGGCGTCGGAGCCGTACGTGTCCATCCAGTCCAGCGGGTCGACGACGTTGCCGAAGGACTTCGACATCTTCTTGCCGCGCTCGTCGCGGACCAGGCCGGTGAGCGCGATCGTCTTGAAGGGGACCTCGCCGTCCATGGCGTAGAGGCCGAACATCATCATCCTCGCGACCCAGAAGAAGATGATGTCGTGGCCGGTGAGCAGGACGTCGGTCGAGTAGAACTTGCGCAGGTCGTCGGTCTGTCCGGGCCAGCCGAGCGTGGAGAACGGCCACAGGCCGGAGGAGAACCAGGTGTCCAGGACGTCGGTGTCCTGGTGCCAGCCCTCGCCGGCGGGCGGCTCCTCGTCGGGGCCGACGCAGACGACCTCGCCCTCCGGGCCGTACCAGACCGGGATGCGGTGGCCCCACCACAGCTGGCGCGAGATGCACCAGTCGTGCATGTTGTCGACCCAGTCGAAGTACCGCTTCGACATGTCCTCGGGGTGGATCCTCACCCTGCCGTCGCGGACGGCGTCACCGGCGGCCTTGGCCAGCGGGCCGACCTTGACCCACCACTGCATGGACAGGCGCGGCTCGATGGTGGTGCTGCACCGTGAGCAGTGGCCGACGCTGTGGACGTACGGCCGCTTCTCGGCGACGATCCGGCCCTGCGAGCGCAGCGCGGCGACGATCGCGGAGCGGGCTTCGAAGCGGTCCAGGCCCTGGAAGGGGCCGTGCACGGTGATGACCGCCCGCTCGTCCATGACCGTGATCGACTCCAGGTCGTGGCGCTGGCCGATCGCGAAGTCGTTGGGGTCGTGGGCCGGGGTCACCTTGACGGCGCCGGTACCGAACTCGGGGTCGACGTGGGTGTCCGCGACGACGGGGATGCTGCGGTCGGTCAGCGGCAGCTTGATGCGCTTGCCGACCAGGTGCTTGTACCGCTCGTCGTCCGGGTGGACCGCGACGGCGGTGTCGCCCAGCATGGTCTCGGCGCGGGTGGTGGCGACGACCAGCGTCTCGTCACCCTCGCCGTACCTGATGGAGACCAGCTCGCCGTCGTCCTCCTGGTACTCCACCTCGATGTCCGAGATGGCCGTCAGACAGCGCGGGCACCAGTTGATGATGCGCTCGGCGCGGTAGATCAGCTCGTCGTCGTAGAGCTTCTTGAAGATGGTCTGGACGGCCTGGGACAGGCCCTCGTCCATGGTGAAGCGCTCGCGCGACCAGTCGACGCCGTCGCCGAGGCGGCGCATCTGGCCGAGGATCTTGCCGCCGTACTCCTCCTTCCACCGCCAGACGCGCTCGACGAACGCCTCGCGGCCCAGGTCCTGGCGGGACTTGCCCTCCTCGGCGAGCTGCTGCTCGACCTTGTTCTGGGTGGCGATGCCGGCGTGGTCCATGCCGGGCAGCCACAGCGCCTCGTAGCCCTGCATGCGCTTGCGGCGGGTGAGGGCGTCCATGAGCGTGTGCTGGAAGGCGTGGCCCAGGTGCAGCGAGCCGGTGACGTTCGGCGGCGGGATGACGATCGTGTACGGCGGCTTGTCGCTCTTGGCGTCCGCCTCGAAGTAGCCCCGCTCCACCCAGCGCTCGTACAGCGGCCCCTCTACATCGGCCGGCGCGTACTGGGTCGGCAGTTCGGTGTCGGGCGCGGGTGGCTGCTGCTGAGCGTTCTCGGTCACGGGGGTCAGTTTAGAGGTGTCACGGGGTGGTCCCGAAACGCCTTTGTTCTGTAACGGTGCGGCCCCCGGTGCCGTGCTGTTCCCGCGCCTGGGCCAGGATGTCAGGAACACATAAGCTTCTGGAGGGGAACCCAGGAATGAGCAACAATCAGCCGGGCCCGTACGGCCAGCCGCCCCAGCAGCCGGGTCCGTACGGCCAGCAGGGGCAGCCTGGACCGTACGGCCAGCCGGGCCCCTACGGCCAGCCGCCGCAGGCTCCCCAGCCCGGCTACGGCTACCCCCAGCAGACCCCTCCGGCGCAGCAGCCGGGATACGGCTACCCGCAGCAGGGCGCACCGCAGCAGCCCGGCCCGTACGGCCAGCAGCCGGGCCCCTACGGGCAGCCGCAGCCGTACGGCACGCCGCAGGCGCCGCAGCCGGGCGGGGGCAGGAAGAAGACGGGCCTGGTCATCGGCGCGGTGGCCGTGGTGGCCGCCGTGGCCGTGGGTGCGTACTTCCTGCTGAGCGGCAGCGGCGGCGGCAGCGTCGCGGACGACGGCCCGCACAAGCTGACGACGCCGGCGACGGTGCTGTCCGAGTACAAGAAGTCCAAGGGCGACAGCGACACCATGACGGCCAGCGACCTCAAGGACGCCGAGAAGTGGGGTGTACACGACCCCAAGGACGTCAGCGCCGCGTACGAGGCGGGGGACCCGGACAATCCGCTGAGCAAGAAGGGGATCAACTTCGGCGGTGTCTACGGCACCATCGACGACCCCGAGAAGACCGTCGACGCGATGTTCGCCTGGTTCAAGTCCGAGTCCCAGAAGGACAGCGACAGCAAGGACGTCGCCCTGAAGGGCGAGCCGAAGGCGTACAACCCGGCCGGGCTCGACGGCGCGGTCCTCAAGTGCCAGCAGGCCACGGCCCCCACTGGCGCGGGCAGCGGCGGACCGAAGGACGTGACGCTCACGATCTGCGTCTGGGGCGACCACAGCACCATAGGCATGGTCATGCCGATGGACTTCGCCAACCTCGCGGCGGGCCGGGGCAGCGACCCGGCGACGGACGCCGAGCTGACCGCGAAGTTCCGCGCCGTGGTGCGCGTCAAGAGCTGACGCGTTCCGCGGCGGCGTGCAGAGGGGCCCCGGTCGGTCGACCGGGGCCCCTCTTCTGTGCCTGTCTGCGTGACGGCTGCGGTTACGCCGTCTTCTGCTCCCCCGAGCCCCGGCCGCGGGCGTCCCTCGGGATCAGGGTGGGGTTGACGTTGGAGAGGACCACGTCGGCGGTGATGACGACGCGGGCGACGTCCTTGCGGGACGGGACCTCGTACATCACGCCCTGGAGGACCTCCTCCATGATGGCGCGCAGGCCACGGGCGCCGGTCTGGCGGAGGATGGCCTGGTCGGCGATGGCCTCCAGCGCCTCGCGCTCGAAGTCCAGCTCCACGCCGTCGAGTTCGAACAGGCGCTGGTACTGCTTGACGAGCGCGTTGCGGGGCTCGACCAGGATCTTCAGGAGCGCCTCGCGGTCCAGGTTGTGGACCGAGGTGATCACCGGCAGGCGGCCGATGAACTCGGGGATCATGCCGAACTTGACCAGGTCCTCCGGCATGACGTCCTCGAAGACGTCCTTGGCCTCCAGCTCGCGCTTGGAGAGGATGGTGGCGCCGAAGCCGATGCCCTTCGCGCCGGCGCGCGCCTCGATGATCTTCTCCAGGCCCGCGAAGGCGCCGCCCACGATGAACAGCACGTTCGTCGTGTCGATCTGGATGAACTCCTGGTGGGGATGCTTGCGGCCGCCCTGCGGCGGGACCGAGGCCGTGGTGCCCTCCAGGATCTTCAGCAGGGCCTGCTGGACGCCCTCGCCCGACACGTCGCGGGTGATCGACGGGTTCTCGCTCTTGCGCGCGACCTTGTCGATCTCGTCGATGTAGATGATCCCGGTCTCGGCCTTCTTGACGTCGTAGTCGGCCGCCTGGATGAGCTTGAGGAGGATGTTCTCGACGTCCTCGCCCACGTAGCCCGCCTCGGTCAGCGCCGTGGCGTCGGCGATCGCGAACGGGACGTTCAGCATGCGCGCCAGCGTCTGCGCGAGGAGCGTCTTGCCGGAGCCCGTGGGGCCCAGCAGCAGGATGTTGGACTTCGCCAGCTCGATGGCGTCGTCACGGCCGCTCGCGCCGCCGTTCTCGCCCGCCTGGACCCGCTTGTAGTGGTTGTACACCGCGACGGAGAGCGCCTTCTTGGCGGCCTCCTGGCCGACCACGTAGCCCTCGAGGAACTCGTAGATCTCGCGGGGCTTGGGCAGCTCCTCCCAGCGCACCTCGCTGGTCTCCGCGAGCTCCTCCTCGATGATCTCGTTGCAGAGATCGATGCACTCGTCGCAGATGTACACACCGGGCCCTGCGATGAGCTTCTTGACCTGCTTCTGGCTCTTGCCGCAGAACGAGCACTTGAGCAGATCGCCGCCGTCACCGATGCGTGCCACGGTGTGCTTCCCCTTCGCCTGGGAGACGCCTGGACGCTAAGAGTCCAGCGGCTCCTGGTGCTGCCTTATGTCCGACGGTACCTTGCCGGGCCCGGTGTTCGGGCCCCCCTTGGCAGGGTTCACTTTGACGTGCACCGTGCCAAGGGGGGCCGGACGTGCGTGGTTGCGCTGTCAGCGGACCGCGCTGTTGTTCAGCTTGCGGGTGGAGATGATCTGGTCGACCAGGCCGTACTCCAGCGCCTCCTCGGCCGTGAGGATCTTGTCCCGCTCGATGTCCTCGCGGACCTTCTCGAGCGGCCGGTTCGAGTGCTTGGCCAGCATGTTCTCCAGCTGCTCACGCATCCGGGTGAACTCGTTGGCGATGATCTCCAGGTCGGAGAGCTGGCCGCGGCCGGTGGAGCCGGCCGGCTGGTGGATCAGCACCCGGGAGTTCGGCAGCGCCATGCGCTTGCCGGGGGTGCCGGCGGCGAGCAGGATGGCCGCGGCGGAGGCCGCCTGGCCCATGCAGACCGTCTGGATGTCGGGCTTCACGAACTGCATCGTGTCGTAGATCGCCGTGAGGGCGGTCATGTCGCCGCCGGGGCTGTTGATGTAGATCGAGATGTCCCGGTCCGGGTCCATCGACTCCAGGCACAGCAGCTGCGCCATGACGTCGTTGGCGGAGGCGTCGTCGATCTGGACGCCCAGGAAGATCACGCGCTCCTCGAAGAGCTTCGCGTACGGGTCGTACTCGCGGATGCCCTGGGAGGTGCGCTCGACGAAGCGCGGGATGACGTAGCGGCTGTCGGGGCGGGGCCCTTCGTACATGCCGCTGGCGGCGCCGGGGAAGTTGCTCATGGGGTTCACCGTCCTGGTGGCGTTCGGGGGGCTGGTGTCTCGGCGGTGCGTGGCGTGGCCGGACCGGTCAGGCACCGGTGCCGCCGCCTCCCGGAACACCCGAGGCGTGCGTGATGATCTCGTCAATGAGACCGTACTCCTTGGCCTCCTCCGGGGTGAACCAGCGGTCGCGGTCACCGTCGCGGATGATCGCCTCGACCGTCTGGCCCGAGTGGAGGGCGGTGAGCTCCGACATGCGCTTCTTGGTGCGCATCAGGTACTCGGCCTGGATCTTGATGTCCGAGACCGTACCGCCGAGGCCCGCGGAGCCCTGGTGCATCATGATGTCCGCGTGTGGCAGGGCGAAACGCTTGCCGGCCGCGCCGCCGGTCAGCAGGAACTGGCCCATCGAGGCGGCCATGCCCATCGCGATCGTCACCACGTCGTTCGGGATGTACTGCATGGTGTCGTAGATCGCCATGCCGGCCGTGACCGAGCCGCCCGGGCTGTTGATGTAGAGGTAGATGTCCTTGTCCGGGTCGGCGGCAAGGAGCAGCAGCTGCGCGGTGATCTTGTTGGCGATGTCGTCGTCAACCTGCTGGCCGAGGAAGATGATCCGCTCGTTGAGCAGCCGGTTGTAGACCTGGTCGCCGAGGCCACCACCGATGGAAGGCTCGCCGGCGGCGGAGGGCATCAGATTCGTCACGTATCCACCTGCTCGTCTTACGACGGCGCCGGGCCGTCTCATTGTTCTGCCTTTCATGGACCCTAACGCGACGTTCCCTCCGGGGAATCCCGGTAAGTGAGCTGTTCGCTGTGAGCGCAGGTCGCTCGGCGGGGGCGCCGGGAAACGCCCGCCACGGCCGTGCCGGGGCGGACGGCGGGGTACGGGTCCGGGAGATGCCGACGGGCCCCGGGGGAAGCCCCCAGGGCCCGTCGTGGGTGCCTCGCAGGCGCCGCGGGGCCGCTCAGCCCTCGGTCTTCTCCTCGGCGGAGTCGGACGCCTCGGCGGCCTCGGCCCCGGCCGGCGCCTCCTCGGTCTCCTCCTCGTCGTCCAGGTCGACGACCTCGCCGTTGGTGTCCTTCACCGTGGCGGACTCGACCACGACGGCCAGGGCCTTGCCGCGGGCGACCTCGCCGACCAGGAGCGGCACCTGGCCGCCCTCGACGACGGCCTGCGCGAACTGGTCGGGGGACATGCCGGAGGAGGCCGCACGCCGCATGAGGTGCTCGGTGAGCTCCTCCTGGTTGACGTTGAGGTTCTCCTTCTTGACCAGCTCGTCGAGGACGAACTGGGTCTTGATGCCCTTGACCGCGGCCTCGCGGGTCTCGGTCTCGAACTCCTCGGCGGTCTTGCCCTGGATCTCCAGGTACTTGTCGAGGGTGAGGCCCATCTGGCCGAGCTGGTGGTGCTCCAGGTTGTGCTTGCGGGTGTTGATCTCGTCCTCGAGGAGCTTCTCGGGGACGGGGACCTCCACCAGCTCCAGCAGCTTCTCCAGGACGCGCTCCTGGGCCTGCGTGGCCTGGTCGAACTGCTTCATGTTGGCGAGGCGCTTGCGGCTGTCGGCCTTCAGCTCCTCCAGCGTGTCGAACTCGGAGGCCAGCTGCGCGAACTCGTCGTCCAGCTCGGGCAGTTCGCGGGCGGCGACCTGGGTGACCTTGACGGTGACCTCGGCCTCCTTGCCCGCGGCGGAGCCGCCCTTCAGCTCGGAGGTGAAGGTGGCCTCCTCGCCGGCGGACAGGCCCTTGACGGCGTCGTCGATGCCGTCCAGCAGCTCGCCGGAGCCGATGGTGTAGGAGACGCCGTTGGCGATGCCGTCCTCCAGCACCTCGCCGTCGACCTTGGCCTCCAGGTCGATGGTGACGACGTCGCCGTCCTCGGCGGCGCGCTCGACCGGGGAGGTCGACGCGAAGCGCTCACGGAGCTGCTCCACGGACTTCTCGATGTCCTCGTCCGTCACCTCGACGGCGTCGACCTCGACCTCGATGCCGGAGTAGTCCGGGATCTCCAGGGCGGGGCGGACGTCGACCTCGGCGGTGAAGTTCAGCGTCTCGCCGTCCTTCAGCTCGGTGATGTCGACCTCGGGCTGGCCCAGCGGGCTCAGCTCGGCCTCGTTGACCGCCTCGGTGTAGAACTTGGGCAGCGCGTCGTTGACGGCCTCCTCCAGCACCGCACCGCGGCCGAAGCGCTGGTCGATCACGCGGGCCGGGATCTTGCCCTTGCGGAAGCCCTTCACCGTGACCTGCTGGTTGATCTTCTTGTACGCCGCGTCGAGGCTGTCCTTGAGCTCCTCGAAGGGCACCTCGACAGTGAGCCGAACCCGGGTCGGGTTCAGGGTCTCCACGGCGCTCTTCACGGTTCGGTCTCCTTGTGGCTGACTTCTCGGGTTCTGCCGGAGCCCGATGGGTCCGGCGGATTTCGCCGCCCGGAGGAGTTCGTAGGCCGTGAGGGCCGGGGACACACGGGCGCGCAGCTTGCATAGTAACCGCAGCCGGTCAGCGCCCCAAAAGGCGATCATCGTGACGTCACTGAGCCGGACGTCACGAGCCGGTGGTCGGGGTGGCGGGATTTGAACCCACGGCCTTCCGCTCCCAAAGCGGACGCGCTACCAAGCTGCGCCACACCCCGTCTGGTGCGACACGTAGGGTACATGGCCGCACTCGATCCGTCGGCCGGATTCTCCGGGCCGGACGCGCGGTGCGGCGTGGCCGACTCGTTGGCCTCGGCGGCGGGCGACCCGCTACGATGCCTTCAGTGCCGCGGTCACCGACCTGCGGCGCACTGTTGCGGGCGTAGCTCAATGGTAGAGCCCTAGTCTTCCAAACTAGCTACGCGGGTTCGATTCCCGTCGCCCGCTCTGGATGCCGAAGGCCCAGATCAGAGGGTGTCTCCCTCTGATCTGGGCCTTCGGTCGCACCAGGGGCGGTCCCGTCCGGTGTGTCCCCTCGTCCCACAGGGGCCCGGCGGGAGCGGGGCGGGGCGGGAAGAGGGGCGCCGTGCGGGCGCGGCCGTGCGGCCGGGCGTGGGCCCCCGGCCGTCGTCCGGGCCCCGGCTCCCCCGCCGGGTCAGAACCTGATCGAGTTGATGGACTCCGCTATCGAGTTCATCAACCGGTTGATCGACGGCGCCATGCCGGTCGAGGCGAGGAAGAATCCGAAGAGGATGGCGACGATGGCCGGGCCGGCCTTGATGTTCCCCCCTCGGATCAACACCACCAGGATGATCGCCAACAGCAGCACCACAGACAGTGAAATGGCCACAACTGATCACACCCTCGGTCGGTCCGCTCTCCCGGCCCGGAGGTACGGCCCGCGCACCCCCGCCAGAACCATCGTGCCACCAACACGTCCCCCGTATGCGGGTCCTGACGCAACGACGGACGGGCACACATGCGCGGGACACCTCGCACAGGAATACGACCGGCGACGCGGTCACGAAATCCACACGAATTCGCGGGACTTCGTTTCAATAACCACGCAATGAACGGGACGAGGAATCCACGTACGGGACACAGAGGGCCGTATGCCCGAATTAGTCTGTATTAATCGGCACATCCAGGGCGAACGGACGACACCTGTGTGCCCATCATCACGTCGACCAGGATGGCAAGTTCGGCGAATTACGGGGTACCCGAGCGGGATAACCAGGAATGACAGTGCGGGTTTTACGGAATCCCACAGCCGACGCTAGGGTGCCTGAGATGTTCGACGCCGCAACGTCCCCCGGCCACAGCCGCAGGCCGCTCCCCCCGGCACAGCCGCCGGTACCTGGAGTGCCCGACCGGCGCACCCCGACGAGCGCGCGGGAGCAGTCGCGGACCGACAGACCGGGCGGACAGCGCGACGCGTTCTTCGACAACGCCAAGTACCTGGCGATCGTGCTGGTGGCCCTGGGGCACTCCTGGTCGGCGATCAAGACCGACAACCGGGTCCTCGAAGGCCTGTACAACGTCGTGTACACCTTCCACATGCCGGCGTTCATCGTCATCTCCGGCTACTTCTCCCGCAGTTTCGACATGCGCCCGGACCGGCTGAAGCGGCTGGTCACCGGCATCGCCGTCCCGTACCTGCTGTTCCAGATCGCCTATTCGCTGTTCCGGCGCTACGCGGGCCACGCCGACGACCCGATCAGTCTCGTCTCCCCGTACTACCTGACCTGGTTCCTGTGCGCGCTGTTCATCTGGCGCCTGACCACCCCGCTGTGGAAGCTGGTCCGCAGGCCGCTGCCCCTCGCGCTGGGCATCGCCATGGTCGGATCCATCACCCCGGGCCTCGACGACAACCTGGACCTCGGCCGGGTCCTGCAGTTCCTGCCCTGCTTCGTCCTCGGGCTGCTGCTGAAGCCCGAGCACTTCGCGCTGATACGCCGGCCCGCGGTGCGGGTGCTGTCCGTACCGGTGTTCGCCGCGGCCCTGGCCGTCGGCTGGTGGTCCGTGCCGCGCGTGGACGGCGGGTGGTTCTACCGGCAGAGCTCGGCGCAGGACATCGGTGCGCCCTGGTGGACCGGGCCGCTGATGACGCTGGCCATGTTCGGCTGCGCGCTGCTGCTGACCGCCTGCTTCCTGTCCTGGGTGCCGGGCCGCCGCACGTGGTTCACCGCGCTCGGCGCGGGCACGCTGTACGGCTACCTGCTCCACGGCTTCGTCATCAAGAGCACGCTGTACGCGGGCGGGTTCGACCTCGCCGAGCGGTACCGCGCCCTGGGCACGGTCGTCGTCACCGTCCTCGCGGCCGCCGCCGTCACGGTGCTGTGCACCAAGCCGGTGCAGCGCGTCTTCCGCTTCGCGATGGAGCCGAAGATGGAGTGGGCGTTCCGCGAGGACGCGGCCGAGGCGGCCCGCGAACGCCACAAGCCGCGGGAGACGGTCGGCGTCTAGGGTCTTTCGTTCGGATCAGGCCGGATCAGGGAGCGGGGTCTGGTGCCGTGCATCGCAAGGCGGAGGAGGGCGCCATGGCGGAGCCATGGCAACCGACGACAACGCGGCGAGGCGCGGCGCCAGGGCCCGCGAGCCCGGCATGATCCGAACGAGAGGCCCTAGCCGGTCCCGCTCCCCCCGGGAACCCCGCTCAGGCTTCCAGGCCGAGGAGCGCGCGCGTCCTGGCGTACTTCTCGGCCAGCCGGTCCCGGGTCGGCGCGTCGAGCGCGGCGAGCCGCCGGGGGTCGGCGTTGTGCGCGAGGTCGGCCTCCTTCACCAGCAGCGCGCCCGGCGTGTCGAGGATGCGGCGCGTGTACGCCTCCAGCTCCTCCCCGGGCCGCTTGGTGAGGGCGTCCACGATGGCCTTGGTGCGCGGGGTGAGGGCGGCGCCGGCCAGCCACTCCCGGCTGAGCGCGTCGTCCTCGACGGAGTCGTGCAGCCAGGCCGCCGCGATCTGCTCCGGGTCGCCGCCGCGGTCCCTTACTCCCCGGGCGACGGCCGCGAGGTGTTCGGCGTACGGCTGCCCCGCCTTGTCGGTCTGCCCCTCGTGGGCGGCCCGTGCGACGGCCTCGACCTCGGCGAGCGTGAGCTGGGTCATGGCTCCAGTGTCCCCCGCCCCGCGCCCGGCGCCCACCACGGGAAACGGCCGCGGCCCGGCGAGCGGGGGTCAGCGGCCGTTCGCGGTCGGCTGGCGGCAGATGAGGAGCAGGGCGCGGTCGTCGTTGACGTCCTTGGCGACCGCCTCGATGAGGTGCCAGGCGGCGCCGTGGAAGCCGCCCGCCACATAGCGGTCGGCCTCGCCGGTGAGCCGGTCGATGCCCTCCACGATGTCCCGGTCGGAGGTCTCCACCAGTCCGTCGGTGAACAGCATCAGGACGTCCCCGGGGCGCAGCGAGCCCTTCACGGGGTCGAACTGCGCGCCGTCGTAGACCCCGAGGAGCGGCCCCTCGGCGGCCTTCTCCTCCCAGCGTCCGCTGCCCGCGCTGAGCTGGAGCCCCGGGGGGTGCCCGGCGGAGTACAGCTCGTAGTCCCCGGAGTCCAGGTCCAGGACCAGGTGGATGGAGGTGGCGAAGCCCTCCTCCCACTCCTGGCGCAGGAGGTAGCCGTTGGCGGCCGGGAGGAAGGCGTGCGGCGGGAGGGAGCCCAGCAGGCCGCCGAAGGCGCCGGACAGCAGCAGGGCGCGCGAGCCCGCGTCCATGCCCTTGCCGGAGACGTCGGTGAGCACGACCTCCAGCGTCCGGCCGCCGTTCGTGCGGGCGGCGACGACGAAGTCGCCGGAGAAGGACTGGCCGCCCGCCGGGCGCAGGGCCATCTCGTGGTGCCAGCCCTGCGGCAGCTTGGGCAGCTTGCTCTGCACCCGGATCCGCTCGCGCAGGTCGAACAGCATGGTGCCGCCGCGCCGCCAGGGCACGCCGACCCGGCTGCGGAACTGCGCGGTCAGCAGCCCGAAGAAGCCACACGCGGCCACCACCAGGACCACGCCCGGGGTGACCCGGGAGGGGCCCTCGGTGTACGGGCCGAGACGGACCGACTCCACGATCAGCGCGGTGGCCGCCGCCGCGTACAGACCGAGCAGGCTCGCCGGGCGCAGCAGCAGGCCGCCGGCGACGATCGGCAGCACCAGGGTGGCCGGGGAGCACCACACGGAGTCGAGGAGGGTCATGGTCGCGAGGACCGGGACCATCAGCAGCAGTCCGGCGAAGGCGATCCAGTCGGAGCCGTCCCCGCGGAAGTAGTCCACGGCACTTCTGCGCAGGCCGACGCGGGCCCGGTGCCACTGCATCTTCCACCGGGCCGTCAACGTCTCGGCCTTCGCGCGCCGCTGTCGTCCTGCTGCCATCAGTTCGCGACCCTATCCAGCGGACCGGCTGCTTGGCACGGGAGGTCCCACTTGTCCCCCTGTGGGATTCCACTTCCCCGCCCGTCGGCCGGGTCCCGGCGGGCCGGACCGGGGTCGAAAATCACTGGCTCGCCCCCCTTCGCCCTGATAGGCATGGCGCATGGGGACTGAGAGCGGGACCGAGTTGAAGACGCTGCGCCAGGAGGAGTTCGACCGGTGGTGGGACCACCTGGTCCGCGCCTTCGGCGGTGGACCGATGTCCGCCGAGGAACGGGAACTGGACAAGTCGCTCACCGAGTTCGACCGTTCCCTGGCCGCCTGGGACGGCGACGCGCTCGTCGGCACGTCCGGGGCGTTCAGCTTCCGGATGACCGTGCCGGGCGGGGCGGTGGTGCCCACCGCGGGCGTGACGATGGTCAGCGTGGCCGCGACGCACCGGCGGCGCGGGGTGCTGACGTCGATGATGCGCCGGCTGCTGGACGACGCGCGCGCCAAGGGCGAGCCGCTGGCGGCGCTGTTCGCCTCCGAGCCCGCGATCTACGGCCGTTTCGGCTTCGGCGCGGCGACCGGCCAGCTCATCGCCGAGATCGACACCGGCCGGGTGACCCTGGCGGTGCCCGAGGGCACCGACGCGGTGCGCGTGCGCTACGCGGCGCCCGCCGACGTCCTGGCGGAGTGCGAGGCGGTGTACGCGGCCCTGGTGCCCCGGCGCCCGGGGATGCTGGCGCGGCAGCCCGGCTGGGAGCGGGTGGCGCTGCTCGACCCGGAGAGCGAGCGGGAGGGCGCGTCGGCGCTGCAGTGCGTGGTCACCGAACGGGACGGCGAGATCACCGGGTACACGCGCTTCCGCACGAAGATGGGCTGGGGGCGCAGCGGTCACGACGGCACGGTGACGCTGGAGGACCTGGCCGCGCTCGATCCGGCGAGCGAGGCGGCGCTGTGGCGTTTCCTGTTCGGCATCGACCTGATGACGACGCTGAAGATGCGGGCGCGGCCGGTCGACGACGCCTGGCAGTACCTGGTCTCCGACCTCCGCCGCTGCCTGCCGACGACACGGGACGCCGGGTACGTCCGGCTGGTGGACGTGGGGGCGGCCCTGTCGGCCCGTACGTATCTGACGCCCGTCGACGTCGTGTTCGAGGTCGAGGACGCCTTCTGCCCCTGGAACGAGGGGCGTTGGCGGCTGACCGGCGACCCGAAGGGCGCGTCCTGCGAGCGGACGGCGGACGCGGCCGATCTCGTCCTGTCCGCGCGGGAGCTGGGCGCGGCGTACCTGGGCGGGGCGAGCCTGCTGTCGCTGGCGGCGGCCGGGCGGGTGCGGGAGCTGCGGCCGGGGGCGCTGACGGAGGCGTCGGTGGCGCTCGGCGCACCGGTGGCCCCGTGGCTGCCCCACGGCTTCTAGGCCGGCGCTTCGGGCGGGCCGGTCAGCGTTTGCGGCCGGCCGGTCAGCGTTTCTGGCAGGCCGGGCACCAGAAGAGGTTGCGGGCGGCGAGGTCGGCGGTGCGGATCTCGCCGCCGCAGATGTGGCAGGGCAGGTTCGCCCGGCGGTAGACGTACACCTCGCCGCCGTGGTCGTCGACGCGGGGCGGGCGGCCCATGGCCCGGGGGGTGTGCTCCGGGCGGACGGTGTCGATGCGGTTGTTGCGGACGCCCTCCCGCATCAGGGCGACCAGGTCGGCCCAGATCGCGTCCCACTCGGCCGGGGTGATGTCCCGGCCCGCGCGGTAGGGGTCGATGCCGTGCCGGAACAGCACCTCGGCGCGGTAGACGTTGCCGACACCGGCCACGGTCTTCTGGTCCATGAGCAGCGCGGCGATCGACGTGCGGCTGCGGGAGATCCGGCGGTGGGCCGCGGCCGGGTCGGCGTCCGCGCGCAGCGGGTCGGGGCCGAGCCGGTCGTGGACCGCCCGCTTCTCGGCGTCCGTGATCAGGGCGCAGGTGGTGGGGCCGCGCAGGTCGACGTACGACGTGTCGTCGGCGAGCCGGAGCCGGACGGTGTCGGCCGGCGGGGGCGCCGGGGCGTCCCCGAAGCCGACCTTGCCGAAGAGGCCGAGGTGGATGTGGACCCAGTCGCCGTCCCGGAAGCCCAGGAAGAGGTGCTTGCCGTGGGCTTCCGTGGCGGTCAGCTCGCTGCCGTCCAGGAGGGCGGCGGCGTCGGAGAACTTGCCCTGGGGGCTGGTGACGCGGACGGCCCGTCCGGAGAAGCGCTCGGCGTAGTCCTGGGCCAGCCGGTGGATCGTGTGCCCCTCTGGCACGGGTCCCTGTTCCTTCCCGCCCCCTAGGGGCTCAGTCCTGCTGCGGGTGGTGGGCCGGGATCGGCGGGAGGTCGCCCGTGGTCTCGTACGCCGACAGCATGTCGATGCGGCGGATGTGACGCTCGTCACCGGAGAACGGGGTGTTGAGGAAGACCTCGACGAACTTGGTCGCCTCCTCCGTGCTGTGCATGCGCGCACCCACGGCCACCACGTTGGCGTTGTTGTGCTGCCGGCCGAGCGTGGCCGTCTCCTCGCTCCAGGCCAGCGCCGCGCGCACGCCCTTCACCTTGTTCGCGGCGATCTGCTCGCCGTTGCCGGAGCCGCCGATGACGATGCCGAGGGCGTCCGGGTCCGCGGCCGTCCGCGCCGCGGCACGGAGGCAGAAGGGCGGGTAGTCGTCCTGGGCGTCGTAGAGGTGCGGCCCGCAGTCGACGGGCTCGTGGCCGGCGGCCTTCAGCCACTCGACGAGGTGGTTCTTGAGTTCGTAGCCCGCATGGTCGGAGCCGAGATACACGCGCATGCCACGAGTGTGACACGCCCGTATCGGGGCAGCAGCCCCAGGGTGTCGCCGGGCATCCAGGGCGGCGAATGTGAGGCAGACCATAGATCCTCAAGGGAACCTCAAGTAACGATACGGATTCAGAGGTTCCCGAATTCGTTCACCTCGGATTCACTGGACCGACTCGTACACCGCTCGTACGGGCAGCTCTACCTGGCGCAAAGGAAATCCGTCCATGACCTCTGGTTCGGGCCTCCAAGCAGGACTGAAAAACCGCCACCTTTCGATGATCGCGATCGGTGGCGTCATCGGAGCCGGCCTTTTCGTCGGTTCCAAAGCCGGTATCGCCACCGCGGGACCCGGCATCCTCCTGTCGTACGCCCTCGTCGGCACGCTCGTGGTCCTCGTGATGCGCATGCTCGGCGAGATGTCCGCCGCCAACCCCACCTCCGGCTCGTTCTCGGCGCACGCCGACCGCGCGCTGGGCCGCTGGGCCGGGTTCTCCATCGGCTGGCTCTACTGGTTCTTCTGGGTCGTCGTGCTCGCCGTCGAGGCGACCGCAGGTGCCCAGATCCTCGAAGGGTGGGTCCCGGCCGTCCCGCAGTGGGGCTGGGCGCTCATCGTGATGTCCGTGCTGACCGCGACCAACCTGGTCTCCGTCGGCTCCTACGGCGAGTTCGAGTTCTGGTTCGCCGGCATCAAGGTCGTGGCGATCGGCGCGTTCATCGTCGTCGGCCTGCTGGCCGTCTTCGGCGTCCTGCCGGGCGTGCACGCCGACCAGGCGAGCTTCGGCAACCTGACCTCGCACGGCGGGTTCCTGCCGCACGGTCCGGGCTCGATCCTCACCGGTGTGCTGCTGGTGGTCTTCTCCTTCATGGGCAGCGAGATCGCCACGCTGGCGGCCGGCGAGTCCGAGGACCCGCAGCGCGCGGTCACCAAGTCCACCAACAGCATCATCTGGCGGATCGGCGTCTTCTACCTGGGCTCGATCCTGATCGTGGTCACGCTGCTGCCGTGGGACGACGCGTCCATCGCGAAGGACGGCTCCTACGTCGCCGCGCTGAACTCGCTGGGCATCGCGCACGCCGGTCAGATCATGAACTTCATCGTGCTGACCTCGGTGCTGTCCTGTCTGAACTCCGGCCTGTACACGGCCTCCCGCATGGCCTTCTCGCTCGGCGAGCGGGGCGACGCGCCGAAGGCGTTCGCGCGGGTCAACGGCCGTGGCGTGCCGATGGCGGCGATCCTCGCGTCCGTGGTGTTCGGCTTCGTCGCCGTCTTCTTCAACTACCTGTCCCCGGACAAGATCTTCCTCTTCCTCGTCAACTCCTCCGGAGCGGTGGCCCTGTTCGTGTGGCTGGTCATCTGCTTCTCGCAGCTGCGGATGCGGAAGATCATCCAGCGCGAGGCGCCGGAGAAGCTGGTCGTGCGGATGTGGCTGTACCCGTACCTGACCTGGGCGACGGCCGCGCTGATCGTGTTCGTCCTCGGCTACATGCTGACCGACACCAAGCACGACGGCCGCGAGACCGTGCTGCTGTCGCTGCTGGTCGCGGCGATCGTGCTGGTGATCGCCGTGGTGAGGGAGCGGATCCGGGCCGGCCGCCCGGCCCCCGCCGCGGAGGCCCCGGCCGACAAGGTGTCCGTCGGCTGATCCCGGCACGGCACGGCCGTACGCCATGGCCGCATGACCTGACGAAGACTGTCGGGTCGTGCGGCCATGCTGCGTTCGGAGCCGCACACGGACCAGCGCGCCGGCGTGACCCGCGCCAGGCGGTGGGGGAGGTTCCGCGCCGGGCGAGGGCGCGGTGTCGTACGCGCTGGGCGGCGGGCTCGGCATCCTGGCCGGAAGCTGGGTACGCGGCCGACCACCTGCGGTGACCGGAGCTCGTCACCGCCCCCGGCACACTCCGCCGGGCCCCCGGACTGCGACCCCGACCCCCACCGGGCACTGCCCGGTACCGGCCAGAACCCGGGCGTGGTGACCGAGCCGGAGGCCGGGCTCACCCCGGCGCGGACGCTGTACGGCGGCTCGCCCGGCTTCGACGGGCGGACGGTGGGCCCGGCGGGCATGCGGGGCCTGGGCGGACCGTGCCGGACGGGCGACCTCCTCCTCACCGCCGTGCCGCGCCCGGACGCACCCGGGCCGCCGCTGCGGCTGCGGGGCGCGTACGGCGACTCGCCCGGCTTCGACGGGCAGACGGTGGGCCCGGCGGCCGCGCTGCGGGCGTGCGGGGCCTGGACGCGGACCATGCCGGACAGGCCGACCTCGTCCTTCGCCGCCGTGCCGTACCCGGGCCGCAGCCGCGGGGCGCGTACGGCGGCTCCGGCCGGGGCGCCCACGGCGGTCCCGGCGGCGTGGACATCGTCGCCCCGCCGCGGCGCGCTCGCGCGGCCGGTGCCGGACGTGGTGCCCCGGCGGGAGGGGCGGTTCCCGGTGCGGGTGCTGACGGTCGGCGGCCGTCAGCGGGGGCGGGCCGTGCCGGAGCCGGTGTTCGCGCTGCCGGTCGCTCGGCTTCGCCTTCGGCGCGGGCGACCGGAGTGCGGGGCGGTACGACGCCAGGACGCGGAAGAGGCTCGTCCGGGTGAGGGGGGACCTACGACCCGGCGAGCCTCTTCCGCGGGAACTACGGCGTCAGCGCTTGTCGACCAGCTTCCAGGCGGTGGGCAGCAGGCCCATCGCCAGGGCGGCCTTGAGGGCGTCACCGATCAGGAACGGGGTGAGGCCGGCCGCGACGGCCTGGGACGCGGACAGGTGGGCGGCCAGGGCCAGGTAGGGGACGCCGACCGCGTAGACGACGGCCTCGCCGAGGATCATCGTGCCGGCCGTGCGCAGCGCGGAGCGGTCGGCGCCGCGGCGGGCCAGGGCGCCGACGAGCGCGGAGGCGAGCAGCATGCCGAGGACGTAGCCGAAGGAGACCATGCCCGCGCCGGAGGTGCCCTGCGCGAACCACGGCACGCCCGCCACACCGGCGACCGCGTACAGCGCGAGGGAGAGGAAGCCGCGGCGGGCCCCGAGCGTGGTGCCGACGAGCAGCGCGGCGAAGGTCTGGCCGGTCACCGGCACCGGGGAGCCGGGCACCGGCACGGACAGCTGGGCCGCGAGACCGGTGAGCACCGCGCCGCCGACGACGAGGGCGACGTCACGGACGCGGGACGCGGGCAGCAGGTCGGCGAGGACGGCGCCGGGGCGGGCGGTGGCGGTGGCGGTGCTCATGGGGACTCCGCGGGTGACGGGGACATGCTGGGACAGGGTGACGCTATCCGAGCCTGCCGCGGCCGATCACCGTCAGCGCCCGACAAAGGGCGGAACGAGAGCTTCGTCAGCTCCGGACAAAGAGTGCCGGCTACACCGGCCGGGGCGTGACCCTGATCACGGAGGCAGGGACGTTTCGCTCACGTGAAGTCCGTGCTGACGAAACTGTGCGGTCTCACCAAACGGACGCCGGTCGTCTGGTCGGAGTCCTTCCCCCTGCCCTACCCTTCAGCCATGGTTGCCCAGGCCCGTCATCTCACCTCGCGTCGCTATGTCGATCTGCGACGCCAGGGCACGGCCACCTGTCGCCGTCCGGGATAGGGGCGGGCCGTCCGGCACGCCTCACCCCCTTCCGAGCCTCCGAGACGTGTCGGCCCCGCTCCCGAGGACGGTCCTCCATGCCCCGTACCGCCGTTTCCGCCCTGCCCTCGCCCGTGCCGCGTGCCGCCGACAGCGACCGGCGGCGCACCAGCGCCAGCGTCGTGCTGCGCTCCGTGCTGGAGCACGGCCCGGTGGCGCGCAGCACCATCGCCCGGCTGACCGGGCTGTCCCCGGCGTCGGTGACCGAGCACTGCGCCCGGCTCGCCGAGCGGGGCCTGATCCGGGAGTCGGCCGCGCCCCGCCGCTCGAACGGGGTCGGCCGGCCGCACGTGCCCGTCGACCTCGACGACACCCGCTTCCTGGTCGCCGGGGTGCACGTGGCCGTGCCGTACACCACGGTGGCGCTGCTGGACCTGCGGGGCCGGGTGGTGGCCCGGCGGGAGCTGCGGCACGAACGGACCGACCCGGCCTGGGTGGTGGCGCGGGCCGCCGAAGGGCTCGCGGGGCTGCTCGCACGGATGCCGGGCCGGCGCCCGCTCGGGGTCGGGCTGGCGGTCGGCGGCTGGGTGGACCGGGAGACGGGCACCGTGGTCGAGCACGAGCTGCTGGGCTGGCGGGACGTGCCGGTGCGGGAGTTGCTGCGCGCCCGCGTCGGGCTGCCGGTCCAGGTGGACGGGCACGCGCGGGCGCTGGTGCACGGGGAGCGGCTGTTCGGACGGGCCCGGGGCAGCCGGAGCGTGCTGCACCTGTTCGTGGGCAACGTGGTCGACGCCGCCTTCGCCACCCATGACGAGGTGCACTACGGCCCCCGGTCCGCGGCCGGCGCGATCGCCCACCTGCCGGTACCGGGCGGCACCGAGCCGTGCGCGTGCGGCCGTACCGGCTGTCTCCAGGTGGAGCTGAGCGAGCGGACGCTGTGCCGGCGGGCGCGGGCGGCCGGGGTGGCCGATCCGGCCAACCCGATGCGCGTGGTGGCCGCGGCGGCGGGCGGGGACCCGGTGGCCCGGCGGCTGCTGGTGGAGCGGGCGCGGGCGACGGGGCGGGCGGCCGGGCTGCTGCTGGACGTGCTGAACCCGGAGACGGTCGTCGTCACCGAGGTCGGTGTCATCCATGTCGAGGGGTGCCTCGAGGCGTTGCGGGACGCGGTCGGCACGGAGCGTTCCGCCGCCGTCCTCCCGACGAGTTTCCCGGATTCCGTGCTCGCGGTGGCGGGCGGGTCCGTCGTACTGGAGACGTTGTTCCGGGATCCGCTGGGTGCGTCACCTGAGGGTATTTAATTCAGAAACTCGGAATGTTGACACGGGTCGAGCATGGCCGGGAACATCCTGGTCATGAGCCCTCTCACGAGCTGTCGCACCCTCTGTTGCTGACGTGTTGCCGCGCATGAAGCGCGTGTTTCCCGCTGCGTGAGTCCTCTTCCTCCGGCCTGCTTCTCCCGGAATTCCTCCTGCTTTTCTCTTCTTTTTCTCCTGGGAGTCCTCCCATGCACCGTCGTGCCTTTCTCACCTCCGTGTTCGGCGCGTCCGCCGCCGTCGCCGGGCTGTCCGGCTGCGCGCACGGCGACGCCGCCGCCGACACCCGTGGTGCCGCCACCGCACCGCTCGCCGACGAGGTCCCGGCCGGCACCAGCCTGAAGATCGCCTCCTACCTGGGCCAGCAGCAACTCCAGTTCCGGCTGGCGAAGCTGCCCGAGCTGCCGTTCAAGGTGGCCGACTGGGTGAACATCGGCGCGGGCCCGGACGTGATCAACGCGTTCCGCGCCCGGTCCCTGGACCTGGCCGACAACGCGGGCATCCCGCCGATCCAGGCCCATTACCAGGGCTTCGACGCGAAGATCGTGGCGATCGACATCACCCGCAAGCCCACCTACCTCTTCGCCACCAGGCCCGGCAGCGACATCCGCGCGGTCGCGGACTTCAAGGGCAGGAAGCTCGCCTTCTCGCAGGGGCAGGCCCAGGGCGTCGTGCTGCTGCGGGCGCTGAAGAAGGCGGGCCTCGGCTACGACGAGGTGAAGCTGGTCCCGCTGACCAGCAACCAGTTCTTCACCGCCCTGCAGTCCGGGCAGGTGGACGTGGCCCCGCTCGCCGTCAACCAGGCGCCCGCCTACCTGAAGCAGTACTCGTCCAAGGGCGCCCGCTCCATCCCCACCGGCGTCGTCGACCTGCTCAACCTGCTGTGGGCGCCGCGGTCCGTGCTGGACGACCCGGCGAAGGCCGCCGCGATCGCCGCCTACATCCCGCAGTGGGCCAAGGGCCAGGTGTGGCAGTACGAGCACCCGGACGTCTGGAACGAGGAGTTCTACGTCAGGACGCAGAACCTGACCCTCGCACAGGCGCGGGGCATCGCCGCCCTGGCCAACAAGCCGCTGTTCCCGCCCAGCTGGGACGAGGCGATCAGGTGGGAGCAGGAGACCGCCGATCTGCTCGCCGAGGGCGGCTTCGTGAAGAAGTTCGACGTGTCCTCGCTGTTCGACCACCGCTTCGAGTCCCTCGCCGCCAAGGCCGTACCCGAGGAGTACCGCAGGTGACCGCCGTGACCACGACGACCGCCGTCCCCGGGACCACCACCGGGGACCTCCCCCAGGTCCGCCGGCGCCGCCGGCTCTCCCCCGGGCGCCGACTGCCCGCCGCCCGGCTCATCGGCCCGCTGGTGCTGCTCGCCGCGTGGGCCGCTGCCTCGGCCGCCGGCGCGCTGGACACGGGGGCGATCCCCGCGCCGTGGACCGTCCTGCGCACCGCCGGCCGCCTGTGGACCGACGGCACCCTGCCCACCGACGTGCTGACCTCCCTCAGGCGGGCGGGCTACGGCTTCGCGATCGGCCTGAGCGCCGGGGTGCTGCTCGCCCTCGCCTCCGGTCTGAGCCGGGCCGGGGAGGCGCTGATCGACGGGACCGTGCAGCTCAACCGGGCGATCCCCACCCTCGGTCTGATCCCGCTGTTCATCCTCTGGCTGGGCATCGGTGAGACCTTCAAGATCGCCATCATCGCGATCGTCGTGTACGTCCCGGTCTACCTGAACACGCACGCCGCGCTGTCCGGCATCGACAGCCGTTTCGTCGAACTCGCCGAAGTGCAGGGCCTGTCGCGGCTCGCCTTCGTCCGCCAGGTGGTGATCCCCGGCGCCCTGCCCGGATTCTTCGTGGGCCTCCGGCTCGGCGTCACCGGCTCCTGGCTGGGACTGGTGGTCCTGGAGCAGATCAACGCCACCAGCGGGCTCGGCTACCTGATGTTCCAGGCGCAGAACTACGGCCAGACCGACGTCATCCTGGTCGGCCTGCTGATCTACGGCGTCTTCGGCCTGGTCTCCGACAGCGTGGTCCGCCTGATCGAACGGAGGGTGCTGTCATGGCGCCGCACACTGAGCAACTGACCCGGCCCGCCGTGCGGCTGCGCGGCCTGACCCGGTCGTTCGCGGGCCGCACCGTCCTCGACGGCATCGACCTGGATCTGCCCGCCGGGCAGTTCACGGCCCTGCTCGGGCACAGCGGTTCCGGCAAGTCGACCCTGCTGCGGGCGATCGCCGGCCTGGACCACGGGGTGGCCGGCGACGGGCGGCTGACCGCGCCCGAGCGGGTGTCGGTCGTCTTCCAGGACTCGCGGCTGCTGCCCTGGCGGCGGGTGCTGGACAACGTCCTGCTCGGCCTGGACGGCAAGGACGCCGGGGAGCGCGGCCGGGCCGCCCTGGCGGAGGTCGGCCTCGCGGGACGGGAGCGGGCCTGGCCGGGCGAGCTGTCGGGCGGCGAGGCGCAGCGGGCGGCGCTGGCCCGCTCCCTGGTCCGCGAGCCGGAACTGCTGCTGGCGGACGAGCCGTTCGGGGCGCTGGACGCGCTCACCCGGATCAAGATGCACCACCTGCTGCGCGAGCTGTGGACGCGCCACCGGCCGTCCGTCCTGCTCGTCACCCACGACGTGGACGAGGCGATCGTGCTCGCCGACCGGGTCCTCGTCCTGGACCGGGGCCGGATCGGCCTCGACCTGACCATCGACCGTCCCCACCCGCGCTCGTACCGCGAGCCGCTGCTGGGCGAGTACCGCGAGCGGCTGCTGGCCGCCCTCGGCGTCACGGAGGACCACCGGTGACCGCGAGACGGCTCCACCTCAACGCGTTCCTGATGAACACCGGACACCACGAGGCGTCCTGGCGGCTCCCCGAGAGCGACCCCTACGCCCACGTGGAGCTGAGCCACTACGTCCGGCTCGCCCGGATCGCCGAACGCGGCACCTTCGACTCGCTCTTCCTCGCCGACGGCCCCCAGCTGTGGAGCAACCTCGCCCAGCGGCCGGCCGGCGCGCTGGAACCGCTCACCCTGCTGACCGCGCTGGCGACGGCCACCGAGCACATCGGCCTGATCGCCACCGCGTCCACCTCCTACAACTCCCCGTACAACCTGGCCCGCCGGTTCGCCTCGCTGGACATCGTCAGCGGCGGCCGGGCCGGCTGGAACATCGTCACCACCGCCGGCCAGGAGGCCGCCCGCAACTTCGGGCTCGCCGACGAGCCCCCGCACGCGGAGCGGTACGCGCGCGCCGCCGAGTTCCTGGACGTGGCCCTCAAGCTGTGGGACAGCTGGGAGGACGACGCGATCGTGGCCGACAAGGCGGCCGGCGTCTGGGGCGACGACAGCAAGATCCACCCGCCCCGGCACCGGGGGACGTACTTCGGCGTCGCCGGCCCCCTCAATGTGCCGCGCACCCCGCAGGGCTACCCGCTGCTGGTCCAGGCCGGGTCCTCGGAGGACGGCAAGGCCTTCGCCGCCCGGTACGCCGAGGCGGTGTTCACCGCCCAGCAGACCCTCGCGGGTGCCCAGGACTTCTACGCCGACCTCAAGTCCCGTGCCGCCCGGGCCGGCCGGGACCCCGGGCACCTGAAGGTGCTGCCCGGGATCGTCCCGGTGCTCGGGTCCACGGAGGCCGAGGCGCGGGCCGCCGAACGGCTGCTGGAGGACCACATCGTGTACGAGCACGGCGTGGACCGCCTGGAGAACCTGCTGCGGCTCCCGGCGGGCACGCTGGAGCTGGACGGTCCGCTGCCCGACGACCTGCCGCCCGAGTCCGCCATCGAGGGCGCCAAGAGCCGCTACACGCTCGTCGTGGAGCTGGCCCGGCGCGACCGGCTCACCGTCCGGCAGCTGATCGGACGGCTCGGCGGCGGGCGCGGGCACCTCACCTTCGCCGGGACGCCGGAGCAGGTCGCCGACCGGATCGAGACCTGGTTCACGCGGGGCGCCGCCGACGGTTTCAACATCATGCCGGCCGTGCTGCCCTCCGGCCTGGACGCCTTCGTCGAGCACGTCGTACCGCGCCTGCGCGCCCGCGGTCTGTTCCGCACCGAGTACGGGCCCCGGCAGACCCTCCGGGAGCGCTACGGCCTCCCCCGCCCCGCCAACCAGTACCTGACCCCCGCCTTCGGCTGAGAGGAACCCCGATGTCCATCGAGTTCACCAAGGTCACCGCCCGGATCGGCGCGCGCGTCTCCGGCGTCGACATCACCCGGCCGCTCGCCCCGGAGGAGGTCACCGCGATCCGTGAGGCCCTGGGCGTCCACAAGGCGCTCGTCTTCGACGCCGGGGACCTGGACGACGCCGGCCAGCAGGCGTTCGCCCGCCACTTCGGTGACCTGACCACGGCCCACCCGACGGTCGGCGCGGTGGACGGCGCCCCGAACGTGCTGCCGGTCGACAGCGAGCGGGGCCGCGCCAACCACTGGCACACGGACGTCACCTTCGTCCTGAACCCGCCGCAGGCCAGCACCCTGCGTTCGCTCACCGTGCCGCCGTACGGCGGCGAGACGCTGATCGCGAACGCGGCGGCGGCCTACCGCGACCTGCCCGAGCCGCTGCGCCGCCTGGCCGACACCCTGTGGGCGGAGCACACGAACGACTACGACTACGCGGTGCCGGACGAGGAGATCGACGAGGAGCGGGCGGCCCAGCGCGCCCAGTTCACCTCCATCAAGTACCGCACCGCGCACCCGGTGGTCCGGGTGCACCCGCTGACCGGGGAGCGCGGGCTGTTCATCGGCGGGTTCGCGCAGCGGATCGTCGGCCTGTCGGCGGGCGAGTCCCGCAAGGTGCTGGACCTGCTCCAGGCGTACGTCACCCGGCCGGAGAACGTGCTGCGCCACCGCTGGTCGGAGCGCCGGCTGGTCCTCTTCGACAACCGCATCACCCAGCACTACGCCATCGACAACTACGACGGTCTGCCGCGCCGCCTGCACCGGGTGACCGTCGCCGGTGACGTCCCGGTCGGCATCGAGGGCAAGGAGAGCTACTCGATCGAGGGCGACGCGTCGCACTACACGCCCGTGGCCGCGTGACCGTGGGCTGACCCTGCGTACACCGGGTGTCCGGATAGTGGGCGGCCCTGTCACGCGAGCGGACGGGCCGCCCAGACTGGCGGGGTTTTTGCCCGCCTATCGCACTGGGAGAGCCGCCCCCCATGCCCAGCAGCACGACCACCGGGACGCCGCCGCAGCAGCGGGCGGACGCCTCCCTCTCCCACGGCCTCAAGCAGCGCCACCTGTCGATGATCGCCCTGGGCGGGGTGATCGGCGCGGGCCTCTTCGTCGGCTCCGGCGCGGGCATCGCCGCCGCCGGCCCGTCCATCGTGGTCGCCTACGCCCTCTCCGGCGTCCTGGTGATGCTGGTGATGCGGATGCTCGGCGAGATGTCGGCCGCCTACCCGTCCTCGGGCTCCTTCTCGGCGCACGCCGAGCGGGCGATCGGCCCGTGGGCGGGCTTCGCGGCGGGCTGGTCCTTCTGGGTCCTGCTCTGCACGGCGGTGGGCCTGGAGGGCATCGGCGCCGCGAAGATCGTCCAGGGCTGGCTGCCGGGCACCCCGCAGTGGATGTGGGTCGCGCTGTTCATGGTCGTCTTCTGCGGGGCGAACCTGGCCGCCGTGAAGAACTTCGGCGAGTTCGAGTTCTGGTTCGCCGCGCTGAAGGTGGGCGCGATCAGCCTGTTCCTGGTCCTGGGCGGGCTGGCCATCGCGGGCGTGCTGCCCGGCACCGACTCCCCCGGCGCGTCGCACCTGACCGACTTCCTGCCGCACGGCAGCGAGGGCCTGCTGGTCGGCCTGCTCGCCTCGGTCTTCGCGTACGGCGGCCTGGAGACGGTCACCATCGCGGCGGCCGAGTCGGAGGACCCGGTGCGCGGTGTCGCCTCCGCCGTCCGCACGGCGATGTGGCGGATCGCCCTGTTCTACATCGGTTCGATGGCGGTCGTCGTCACCCTCGTCCCCTGGGACTCCGCGGACGTCGTGGCGAAGGGCCCGTACGTCGCCACCCTGGACCACCTGGGCATCCCCGGCGCGGGCCAGCTGATGAACGTGGTCGTCCTGGTCGCCCTGCTGTCCGCGATGAACGCCAACATCTACGGCTCCTCGCGCATCGCCTACTCGCTGGTCGAGCGCGGCCAGGGCCCGAAGGCGCTGGCCCGGCTGTCCGGCGGGGTCCCGCGCGCCGCGGTCCTCACGTCCTGCTTCTTCGGCTTCGTGTGCGTGCTGCTCAGCTACTGGCGCCCGGACGACGTCTTCCCCTGGCTGCTGAACATGATCGGCGCGGTCATCCTGGTCGTCTGGATCTTCATCGCGGTCTCCCAGCTGCTGCTCCGCCGCCGCATCGAACGCGAGGCCCCGGGGAAGCTGGTCGTGCGCATGTGGGGCTTCCCGTGGCTGACCTGGGTCGCGCTGGCCGGCATGGTCGCGATCTTCGCCTTGATGGCCCGCGAGCCGGGCACCCGCGTCCAGCTGTACTCGACGGGCGGGATGACGCTGGTCCTGGCGGCGGTGGGGTACGCCCGGCAGCGGGCGCGGGCCGGGCGCTGACCGCCGTATCCCGCGACAAGGCCCCCGCGTGCGACACGTGGGGGCCTTTCTGTTGCTCCGAGGTTGTTGTTGCTAGCGTGTAGTTGCAAGCAACTTGCAATAAGGTTCCGGAGGGGATCACCCATGCCCGTCTACACGCTGCCCGACCTGCCCTACGACTACGCGGCGCTCGCTCCCGTGATCAGTCCCGAGATCATCGAGCTGCACCACGACAAGCACCACGCGGCCTATGTGAAGGGCGCGAACGACACGCTCGAGCAGCTCGCCGAGGCGCGGGACAAGGAGGCGTGGGGGTCGATCAACGGCCTGGAGAAGAACCTGGCGTTCCACCTGTCCGGGCACATCCTGCACTCGATCTACTGGCGGAACATGACGGGCCCGAAGGACGGCGGCGGCGAGCCGCTGGCGGCCGACGGCGTGGGCGGGCTGGCCGAGGCGATCAAGGAGTCCTTCGGCTCCTTCGCCGCCTTCAAGACCCAGCTGTCCAAGGCCGCCGCGACCACCCAGGGCTCCGGCTGGGGCGTCCTCGCCCACGAGCCGCTGAGCGGGCGGCTGGTCGTGGAGCAGGTCTACGACCACCAGGGCAACGTCAGCCAGGGCTCCACCCCGATCCTGGTCTTCGACGCCTGGGAGCACGCCTTCTACCTCCAGTACAGGAACCAGAAGGTCGACTTCATCGAGGCCATGTGGCAGGTGGTCGACTGGCAGGACGTCGCCAAGCGCTACGAGGCGGCGAAGTCCCGCGCGAACGTGCTGCTCCTGGCCCCCTGAGAACGTCCCGCCTCGTGATCGTCTTCTCACCCTTCACGACGGCGGGCGGATGGGAGAAGACCCCCGTGAGGACGTGACTCACGGGGGTCTTCGCCTGCGCGGCGCCGAAGGTCACAGGTTGCTGAAGTCCGGGCCCTTGGTGCGGCTGCGCTTGATCTCGTAGAAACCCGGGACCGAGGCCACGGCGATCGTTCCGTCCCACAGGCGGGCCGCCTCCTCGCCCTTGGGGGCGGGGGTGACGACCGGGCCGAAGAAGGCGATCTGCTCGCCGTCGGGGCCGGGCACCGCGATGACCGGGGTGCCGACGTCCTGGCCGACCTTCTCGATGCCCTCCTTGTGGGAGGCGCGCAGCTCGGGCTCGTACGGGGTGGAGTCCCAGTGGTCCATGAGGGACTCGGGCAGCCCGACGTCCTTCAGCGCGGCGGCCACGGCCGGCTTCTCCGGGCCCTCGCCCTGGTTGTGGATGCGGGTGCCGAGCGCGGTGTAGAGGTCGCCGAGCACCTCCGCGCCGTGCTCCTGCTGGGCCGCGATGACGACGCGGACCGGCCCCCACGCCTTGGTCGCGAGCATCTCGCGGTACTCCTCGGGCAGCTCGTCGAGGCGGTTCTCGTTGAGCACGGCGAGGCTCATCAGATGCCAGCGGACCTCGATGTCCCGTACCTTCTCCACCTCCAGCACCCAGCGGGAGGTCATCCAGGCCCAGGGGCACAGCGGGTCGAACCAGAAGTCGACGGGGGTCTTGTCCGACATGTCTCTCCTCGTGGGGAACGCCTTTCCCGGGAAAACGCGGCTGCCCGCTGTGCCATTCCCCGTCACCCCTGTCAGGAGCACATGGCAGGATCGGTGCTGTTCAGCCGCCATACACGCGATCACGAGGGAGTGCCGTCCGTGCCCGGTGAGAATCTGTCCCGCGACGAGGCCCGGGAACGGGCCGCCCTGCTGTCCGTCGACGGCTACGAGGTGTCCCTGGACCTGCGGTCCGCCGTCGGCGACGCGGGCGGCGAGCCGCGCACGTTCCGCTCGGTGACCACCATCCGCTTCCGCTGCAACGAGCCGGGGGCCTCCAGCTTCGCCGATCTGGTCGCGCCGGGCGTGACGTCCGTGTCGCTCAACGGGCGGGACCTGGACCCGGGCGAGGTGTTCGACGGCTCCCGGATCCTGCTGGAGGACCTGGCCGCGGAGAACGAGCTGGTGGTGGACGCGCAGTGCGCCTACTCCCGCACCGGCGAGGGCCTGCACCGCTTCGTCGACCCCGAGGACGGCGAGGTCTACCTGTACACGCAGTACGAGCCGGCCGACGCCCGCCGGGTGTTCGCGAACTTCGAGCAGCCGGACCTGAAGGCGCCGTACCGCTTCGAGGTGCGGGCGCCGCGGGGCTGGACGGTGTGGAGCAACGGCGCCGGTGAACTCGCCGACGGGGTCTGGCGGTTCGCCGAGACGAAGCCGATCTCGACGTACATCACGTGCGTGGTGGCGGGCCCGTACCACTACGTGACGGACTCCTACACCCGGACCTTCGAGGACGGCACGGAGCTGGAGATCCCGCTCGGCGCGATGTGCCGCAAGGGTCTGGCGCCGCACTTCGACGCGGACGACGTGTTCCTGGTGACCAAGCAGGGCCTGGACTTCTTCCACGACCACTTCGACTACCCGTACCCGTTCGGGAAGTACGACCAGGCGTTCGTGCCGGAGTACAACCTGGGCGCGATGGAGAACCCGGGCCTGGTGACCTTCCGCGAGGAGTACATCTTCCGCGGGAAGGTGACGCAGGCGTCGTACGAGGCGCGGGCCAACGTCATCCTGCACGAGATGGCGCACATGTGGTTCGGCGACCTGGTCACCATGGAGTGGTGGGACGACCTGTGGCTGAAGGAGTCCTTCGCGGACTTCATGGGCACGTTCGCCAACGTGGGCGCGACCCGCTTCAAGGACGCGTGGACCACCTTCGCCAACCGCCGCAAGGCCTGGGCGTACCGCGCGGACCAGCTGCCGTCCACGCACCCGATCACGGCGGACATCCGCGACCTGGAGGACGCCAAGCTGAACTTCGACGGCATCACCTACGCCAAGGGCGCCTCGGTGCTCAAGCAGCTGGTGGCGTACGTCGGCCAGGACGCGTTCCTGGAGGGCTCCCGGCGCTACTTCAAACGGAACGCGTACGGCAACACGCGCCTGGGCGACCTGCTGTCGGTGCTCGCGGAGACCAGCGGCCGGGACATGACGGCGTGGGCGGCCTCCTGGCTCCAGACCGCCGGGGTGAACACGCTGACCCCGCAGGTGCTGCTGGACACCGAGGGCGGCCGGATCGCCGAGCTGGCGATCCTCCAGGAGGCCCCGGAGTCGCACCCGGAGCTGCGCCCGCACCGGATCGCGGTGGGCCTGTACCGGCGTACGCCCGGGGGCGCGCTGGAGCGGTACGCGCGCGTGGAGACGGACGTGCACGAGCCGCGTACCGTCGTGGCGGAGCTGGCGGGCATCGAGGCGCCGGAGCTGGTGCTGGTCAACGACGACGACCTGACCTACTGCAAGGTCCGGTTCGACGAGACCTCGCTGATGACGCTGCGGACGCACCTGGGCGCGCTCACCGATCCGCTGGCCCGCGCGCTGTGCTGGTCGGCGCTGTGGAACCTGACCCGGGACGCCCTGCTGCCGGCGCGGGACTTCATCGGTCTCGTGCTGCGGTTCGCGGGCCGCGAGTCGGACATCGGGGTGCTCCAGATGCTGCACGCCTGGGCGAACGCCGCGCTGACCCACTACGCGGCGCCGGACTGGCGGGAGACCGGCGGGGAACTGCTGGCCGAGGGGGCGCTGCGGGAGCTGCGGCAGGCGGAGCCGGGCAGCGAGCACCAGCTCGCGTGGGCGCGGTTCTTCGCGTCGGTGGCGTCCGCCGAGCCGGACCTGAAGCTGCTGACCGACCTGCTGGACGGCACGGTCGAGATCGAGGGGCTGGAGGTGGACCAGGAGCTGCGCTGGGCGTTCCTGGAGCCGCTGGCCGCGCACGGGGCGGCGGACGAGTCGGTGCTGGCGGCGGAGCTGGTCCGGGACGACACGGCGTCCGGCAAGCGGCACCAGGTGCGCTGTCTGGCCGCGCGGCCGTCGGCGCCGGTCAAGGCGCAGGCGTGGGCGCAGGTGGTGGAGTCCGACGCGCTGTCGAACGCGCTGGTGGAGGCGACGATCTCGGGCTTCCAGCAGCCGTCGCAGCGGGAGCTGACCGCGCCGTACGCGCAGCTGTACTTCGCGGCGGTCGAGCGGGTGTGGCGGGAGCGGTCGATCCAGATCGGCATGGACGTGGTGCGGGGTCTGTTCCCGGCGTACCAGGACCGGCCGGAGACGCTGGAGGCGACGGACGCGTGGCTGGAGGCGCACCGGGACGCGGCACCGGCGCTGCGCCGGCTGGTGCTGGAGGCGCGGGACGACCTGGCGCGGGCGCTGCGCGCGCAGGAGTGCGACGCCGCGGCCGGCCGGTGAGCTTTGGCCTGAGCTTGCCCGGCCGGTGACCGTTACGAAATTCGGGCAAACACAGCCGTAACCCCTGGTCCGTACCCGTTCGGACCAGGGGTTTTGCTTGCCTACTCGGCATCCGAACACCTGACCTTTAGTCCCGTCTTGTCCGCATTTCTCGACGGGCGTGTAACAGCGGTTACAGTCCGCACCGGGCGCGGGAATCCCGAGGCCATGACCCACAACACCCCGCTCTCCCCCCGCCCCCTCCGCCACCTCTCCGACGTCCGCCGCCGCGTCCTGACGGCCGCCCAGCTGCGCGCCCACGGCGTGCCGACGGCCGAGCTGACCGAGCGGTGCCGGCCCGGCGGCCCCTGGCGGGAACTCCTGCCGCACGTGATCCTGCTGCACCCCGGCCCGCCCACCGGCGAGGAGCGGCTGCACGGGGCCCTGCTGTACGCGGCCCGCGCGACGGAGCCGGGCGTCCCGGTCCAGCCGACGGCCGGCAGCCCGCACCGGCCGCAGTACCAGGAGGCGGTGCTCACCGGACTGGCGGCGCTGACCCTGCACGGCTTCTCGTCCACCCCGGCGCTGACCGGCCTGGACCACGTGGACATCCTGGTCCCGCGCCAGCGCCGGCTGCGCTCCGCGCGCTACGTCCGCGTCCTGCGCACCTCCGCCCTGCCCGTCCCGCAGACGGTGACCGGTCTGCCGGTGGCGCCGGTGCCCCGGGCGCTGGCGGACGCGGTGGCGGAGCTGACGGACGCGGAGGAGGTACGGCGGCTGCTCACCGAGGCGGTGCGCGGCGGCCACTGCGAACCGGCGGCGGTCGTCCGGGAGCTGACCCTCGCCAAGCTGCTGAACCGCCCGCACGTGGTGGACGCCGTGGACGCCCTGCTCGCGGAGGGCCGCTCGATCGCCGAGGACCGCCTGTACCGGATGGTCCGCGAGTACGGCCTGCCCGACCCGGTCTGGAACGTCGACCTGCGCCTGCCCGGCGGCCCGCACCTGGGCGGCCTGGACGCCTACTGGCCGGACCAGGCCGTCGCCGTGGAACTCGACACCCGCGCGCCCCGGCAGGGCCGTCGCCAAGGGCAGGAGCAGGGGCAGGGGCAGGACGACGACGCGCTGTGGTCCGAGTACGCCCGCAAGCGCGAGCACCTGGAACGCCTCGGCATCACGGTCGTGTACATCACGCCCAGGAAACTGCGGGACTCCCTGGAGCAGCAGGCCGCGGTGGTGCGGACGGCGCTGATGGCGTCCGGGGACCGCGACCCGGCGGCGTACGTCGTGGTGCTGCCCCGGTAGCGAAGGCCGCCCGCTCCCGCCTGTTCTCCTGCGCCGGACGGGTGAGGAGTCACCGGAACGGACGAGCAGGGCGGGCGGGGCGGGGCGAGCCACGGTAGAGGAGAGTCATGAGACACCCCCGAATAGCGGCAGGCGCGTGTTCCCTCCTCCTCGCGGCCGCGTGCGCGTTCGCCGGCCCCGCGACGGCGCAGGTGGCGCCGCGCACCGTGACCGGAGGCTACGTGGCCCTCGGCGACTCCTACTCCTCCGGTGCCGGAGCCGGCGACTACCTGGACTCCGGCAAGGAGTGCAAGCGCAGCAGCTGGGCCTTCCCCGTGCTGTGGGCCGAGGCCCACGCGCCGGCCTCCTTCACCTTCGCCGCGTGCAACGGCGCCGGCGCCGACGACGTCCTGGCCGACCAGCTCGGCCACCTCAGCCCCCGCACCGGGCTGGTCACGCTCACCGTCGGCGGCAGCGACACGGGCTTCGTCTCCGTCATCGCGAACTGCGCGCTGGGCGGCGCCAAGGGGTGCCTGTCCGCCGTCTCCCGGGCCCGCACCACGATGGACGGGTCCCTCGCGGGCAGCCTCGACCGGCTCTACTCGGCCATCCGGGACCGGGCCCCCGCCGCCCGGGTCGTGGTGCTCGGCTACCCGCACCTGTACCACCTCCAGGGCGCCTGCGCGCTGGGCCTGCCGGACGGCGAACGCGCCACGCTGAACGACGCCGTGGACCACCTCAACGCCGTGATCGCCCGCCGCGCCACCGCCCACGGGTTCGTCTTCGCCGACGTCACCGCCGCCTTCGCCGGGCACGAGATCTGCTCGTCGCGGCCCTGGCTGCGCGGTGTCGACGTACTGTCGGTCACCGACTCCTACCACCCGACGGCACCGGGGCAGTCCCTCGGCTACCTGCCGGTGCTCAGCCGGGTGTCGTGAACCGCTACAGCGGCTCGGGCAGCCGCGAGGCCGCCGTGTGCACGCCCGCGAGCAGGGCGGCGTACGCCGCGATCATGCGCGTGCGGCTGAAGCGTTCGCGGCTCGCCGCCAGCACCGGGGCCAGTACGGCGCGGTCGGCGACCGCCGCCGACCAGGCCAGGGCGATCGCCCCGGGGTCCCGCGGGGTCACGAACCCGTGGCCCCGGATGATCCGCGCGCTGTCGCCCACGTCCGTCGTGACCGGGACCGCGCCGCACATCATCCCCTCGATCAGGCACAGCGGCGCCGCCTCCCCGGAGGCGGAGGTGAGGGCGACGACGTCGGCGGCGGCGTACACGGTCTCCATGTCCCGGCGCACGCCGAGCAGCCGCACCCGCTCCGCGAGGTGCCGGTCCGCGCCGAACGCGACCTCGAGGTCGGCCCGCAGCGCCGGGTTGGTGTCCGTCATGCCCGCACCGCACATCAGGACGTGCCCCTCGGGCTCGCGGGCGAGCCAGGCGCGGGCGGCGCGCAGGAACAGCGGCACGTTCTTCATCGCGGCGTAGCGGGCGGCGAAGACGGTCACCGGCGCCGGGGCCGGGATGCCCAGGGAGGCGCGGAACGCCGTCCGGGCGGCCGGGTCCGGGCGGAAGCGGAGCAGGTCCACCCCGTTGGGGATGACGTGCAGCAGCTCGCGCGGGACGCCGGCCGCCGCGTAGGCGTCCCGCGTGGACTCGGCGCAGCACACGCAGGCCACCACGGTGCCGTCGGCGATCGCGGCCTTCAGCTCGGCCAGCGCCGGGCCCTGGTTCTCCGGGTCGGAGCGGTGCAGGCAGACCACGACCGGGCGGCGGGGCAGCCCGGCCTGGTTCAGCAGCGCCAGCGGCTGCTCCTTCAGCGACAGGATCACGTCCGCCGCGGCCATGGACCGCGCGGTTTCGGCCAGCTCGGGCCCGCTGAAAACGTTCGCCGCGACCGTGCCGTCCACCAGCCCCGCGGTGCGGCCGAGCGAGGTGACGCCGACCCCGCCCGCGGTCAGGGCCCGGTAGCAGGCGTCGTCCTCCATGCGCTGCCGGGTGGCCTCGCGGTGGACCTCGCCGTGGATGCTGAGTACCTGGTGGGACTGGCCGCCCTCGGCCAGTCCCAGAACGACGTCGGAGTGCACGATCCGGGCCCCTCCGGAGAAGAAGCCCTCGTAGACCGACAGCACACGCAGTCCGTGCCTCGCGCGCACACGACCACCCGCCTTGCACAAAATCGAGCCATCCCCGTGAACAGCGGGTTAGCCGATATGAGGCGGTACGGACATGGCGTGCGCGTTAACGCGGCGCTAAGCGGGCGAAACGTTGGCTAACAGAACCCTTTTTCCAGCACGTCCACGGTGTCCCCGGCCCAGTCCCCGTTGAAGTTGACCGCCACCGAGTGCCGGCCGTCCGCCGTCGACGCCGCCTCGGACACCGAGCCGTGGATGCCGCCGTCGTGGCCCCAGACGCGGACGCCGCAGCTCAGCCGGGTGTTCATGAGCCCGAGGCCGTACCGGATGTGCGGGGAGTCGGCCTGCGTGGCGACGGTGGTCTCCATCTCCTTCAGCTGCCGGGCCGGGAGCAGCTCGCCGGCGAGCAGGGCGCCGTAGAAGCGGGACAGGTCGGCGGCGTCCGAGATCATCTCTCCGGCGGAGGAGGCCATGGACGGGTTGAGGTCGGTGACGTCGTACGCCGGGCCGCCGGGGACCCTGAACGTCGAGTACGCCCTGCTGCCCGGCCGCGGCAGGGTGACCCGGGTGCCGGGCAGGGAGGTCGCCCGCAGGCGCAGCGGGCCGATGATCCGGCGGTCGATCTCGGTGGCGTACGACCGGCCCGTCACCTTCTCGATCACCATCCCGGCGACGACGTAGTTGGTGTTGGAGTACCGCCAGGAGGTGCCCGGGGCGAAGTCCGGCGCGTGCCGCATGGCGAGGTCCACCAGGTACCGCGGGGTGAGGGTGTCGTAGCGGTGCCGGAAGAAGCCGTCCTTGGTGAAGTAGGCGGTGCTGAAGCCGGGGTCGGCGAGGTAGTCGTGGATGCCGCTGGTGTGGTTCAGCAGCTGCCGGACGGTGGTCCGGCGGCCGTCGTGGCCGTGGCCGCGCACCACGCCCGGCAGCCACCGGTCCACCGGGTCGTCGAGCGAGAGCCGGTCCTCCGCCTCCAGCTGGAGCAGGACGGTGGCGACGAAGGTCTTGGTGATGCTGGCGACGCGGAAGCGGTCGGCGGGCGAGCGCGGCTCGCCCGTGCGGGTGTCGCCCACGCCCGCGGTGGCGGACCAGACGCCGTGGCCGTCCCGCGCGGTGACGGTCGCGCCGGGGACGCCGGCCTCGACCGCCGCCTCGACGGCCTCGCGGGTGCGCTCGTGGGGTGCGGGGCCGGCCGCGACGGCCGGTCCCGCGAGGGCCGCCGCGAGGAGCAGGGCGGTGCCGCCCACCAGAGCTGTGCGTGCGCGCATGTCTTCCCCAACCTGTGGTGTGCCGGTGCGGTCGGGGGGAGGGACCCGGGAGGGTTGTGCGAAGGTTGCCCGGGTGTACTCCGGTTGAGTGAATATCAGTTCTTTTTCAGCACCAGCTCGGTGTTCCGGTCGGCCGCCTTGCCCCCGAACGTCGTGCTGGCGCCCGGGGCGTTGAAGGACAGCTCGCGGTAGAGGGCGGCGAGGCCGGTCTGCGAGAGGTCCGCGAAGTCGGTGCGGTGCGGGGCCGCGGACTCGATGAGGGTGGTGAAGACGGAGAGCGTGCCATCCTTGTTGTCGACCAGCTCGACGACGCGGGCGAGCTGGGGGTGGTCGATGTGCGAGGCGGTGGAGATCTCCCAGAAGGAGCGGCCGCCGGAGGCCGCGTGCGGGGTGATGACGTTCTTGTGGACGTGGCCGTTCACCCAGGCGAGCACGTTGCGGTACCGGGAGAGGAGGGCCACCAGCTCCTCGCCGGTGTGCCGGCGCTCGCCGGGGCGGGCCGGGTCGGGGCGGGTGTTGGTCATGGTCGTGCTGGTGTGGTGGCTGAAGACCACGGCGTAGGAGTCCTTGTTGTCCTTCAGGGTCTTGTCCAGCCAGTTGAGCTGGGCGGTGCCGAGGGAGCCCTCGAAGTGGCCGCCGGCGTCGTTGGTGTCGAGGCTGATCCCGATGACGTCGTCGGAGATGCGGAAGGAGTAGTACTGGGTCCCGGTGTCGAGGTTCGCGGAGGAGTAGCCGTGCCCGACCGGGCCGACGCCCTGGTGGGCGGGGTCGAGGTGGGCCTTGAGGTAGTCGGCGGGCGTGTACGGCGCCCGCTTCTCGTCGGGGGTGACGGAGCGCATGGCGCGCGCGTGCGCCTTGAGGAAGTCCCGGTAGCCGGTGCCCCGCGGGTCCCGGGCGTTCTTGTTGGTGTCCCGGAACTTCTTCGCCTCGGCGGCGGAGACGGTCATCAGCTTCCGGCCGCCGATGGCGGCCTCGGCCAGGTAGGGGTCGCCGTGGGAGCCGTAGACACCGAGCTGGAGCATGTCGTGGTTGCCGACGGTGGAGTACCAGGGCAGCTTCAGGCCGGGGCTGCGCACCTCGCGGATCGCCGCGGCCAGGAACCCGTCCAGGTGCGGGAAGCCGAGCGCCTTGTCGTTGTCGCGGAGGGCGGCGCCGGGCTGCCAGTACAGCTTCAGGCCGCTGTTCTGCACGCCTTCGTAGTGCGCCGGGTCACCGGAGTTCGGGGCGAAGCGGCCACCGCTCATCACCTTCATGTACCACTCGAGTTCGGACAGCGCGTTGTTGTCGGTGTTGTCGCCGGTGGTCATGACGAAGTGGAGCGGAGCGCCGGTGACGGGGCCGCCGCGCAGCGCGTTGACCCGTTCGACGAAGGCGATGGCACCCTGCACGGTCAGCGCCTCCTGCGGGCGCCAGGCGTGCGGGTCGGCGGCGCGCACGAACTCGGCGCGCAGCGGGTGCTGCACATCCGTCAGGTGCATGTCAGTGAACTGCACGAACGCGGCGAGGGCCCGGCGGCGGCCCGCGCGGCCGGCCTTGGGGGTGGCCAGCTCGTCGCGTACGACCCGCTTCCAGCCGGGACCGTCGCCGAGCCGGCGGTAGCCGGAGCTGTTGCGGGGGGCCGCGACGGAGGCGAGTGTCGTGCCCTTGGTGTAGGGGGCGAGCGGCGCGGCGGCCAAGGCCCGTCCGCTGTGGGCGACGGGCTCCTCGGCGGCGGTGACGGGCTCGCCGCCGGCCGGGCGCAGGGCGTAGCCGACGCCCGCGGAGAGCGAGACCGCTCCGGCGGCGGCGAGGACGGTACGGCGGTTGACCCCCGCGGCGGAGGTGGCGACAGAGCGTATGCGCGACATGCGCGGTCTCCCCGAGTGCGAACGCGTCGGCAGTGGTCGCGGGCCGCCACGGACGCGAACGTCCCGCTCACTGTGGATCGTTGGCACCGGGGATGACCTGCGCGTGAACGCGGTCGCAACGCGCGGCGCCAATCACCGTACGTGGATCACGGGTTACCGGGCGCGGTCATGGAGCGGATCGCCGGTGGACCGGGACCGGTCACTCCTCGTTCAACTGCCGGGGTAGGGCCACGTCCTCCAGGTGTCCGTGCGGGGGCTGTTCGCGCCACAGCCGCAGCGCGGTGTCGACCAGTCGCACCCGGGTCAGCCCGGGTACGGCGTCGAGGTCCTGCCAGGCGGCGAGGTCGGTGGAACCGCCCACCTCGTAGCGGAGTTCACCGCCCACGACCTCGCCGGTGTAGAGGATGCGCACTCCGTGGTGGTCGGTACGGCGGCGCGGGCGCCCGCCGGGCAGGACGTGGCGGGCGGAGTCGATGCCGAGGAGACCGGTCACCTCGATGCGGTAGCCGGTCTCCTCGCCGACCTCGCGGCGGACGGTGTCGTAGGGGTCCTCGCCGTGCTCCATGCCGCCGCCGGGCAGGACCCACTCGGGCGTGCCGTCCGGCGCCGGCGAGCGGGCGAGCAGGAGCTGTCCGTCGCGGACGCACACGGCGTAGGCCGCCACCCTCAGTTTCCGTCGCATGGACGGACGTTAGCGCGCGGTGTCCGGGTTGGCGGGCGAATACTCCGGCGCGGACCAGCGCAGGGGCAGGGCGGCCGGGGTGCACACGGCCTCGGTGAGCGTGAAGCGGACGGTACGGGTGCCGTCCCGGGCGAACTCGGTACGGGCCTCGCCGGTGAGCTGGAGGGTGGTGCCCGTGTCCCAGTCCAGGAAGAGCAGACCGGCGCGGGGGTCGGTGCGCAGGTTGCCGAGGCTGAGGAACATGGCGTTGCCGGGGTAGTCCGGCCAGGTCAGCTCGCGCGGGGACGTGACCTCGACGAAGCCGGGGTTGCCGCCGCGGTGGCTGGCGTCGGCGCCGGCCCCGTGCACGGTGGCGAGGAAGAAGGTGTCGGCGGACCGGATGAAGCCGGCTTCCCCGTCGCCGAGTCCGGTGAGGTGGCGGGGGGTGCCGGGGGTGCGGTCGACCGTTTCGTACGACTCCCTTCGCTGGATGTGTCTGGGGCAGTTGGAGAAGACCTGGTCCGCTTCCACGGTGAATCCGGTCGCCGTGGGGTGAAGGCGGCCGTTGAGGCGCATGCGGCGGCGGGTCCTCGGGTCCAGGGCGATGGTGCCGACGCGTGGTGGGCCGTCGTCCGGGTGCGCCTCCGTCGCGGCAAACGCCTGGGCGGTGTCTCCGTCGACGGATATCCGCCTCGGGCCCGTCGCCCGGACGAAACCCGGTGCTCCCGTGAGTGCCGAGGCCCACACCCTTCCCGTCCCCGGGTCCGCCGCGCCCACGATCAGCAGGGGCTGCTGCTCCAGGAAGGCCGCCGCGACCGGCTTGATGTCCTGGCCGAGGGAGCGGCCGACGTGGTCGGCCCGGTCCCGGACGCCGGTCTGGTCCTGGATGGCCCGCGAGCCCGCGTGGAACACGCCCATGGCTAGAAGAAACCGCAGGTCGGGGCGGACGCGTGCGGGGCGGGGGCCTGCTCGGCGCCGTGCGGGACGGAGATCTCCAGGCGGGTGCCGTCCGGGTCGTGGAAGAAGATCCCGCCGGAGGACGCGCCTTCCCGGTGGGCGACCACACCGTCGTGGGCGAACTCCACCCCGGCGGCCCTGAGCGCCGTCTCGTACTCCCGGACCCGGTCCATCGTGTCGGCGGTGAGGGCCAGGTGGTGCAGTCCGGCCCGGCCGCTGTCGTACGACCCCCGCGCCTGCTGCCACAGGGTGAGGAGGAGCTGGTCGCCGCCGTGGCCCAGGAACGCGTAGCGCCGGTCGTCCTCCTTGCCCTCGGCCAGCACGGTGAAGCCGAGGACGTCCCGGTAGAAGGCGAGCGAGCGGTCGAGGTCGGTGACGTTCAGGCCCGTGTGGCCGGTGCTCAAGGTCATGGCTCTTCCCTTCGGTGTGCCCTCACCGGGCATCTCTAACCTTCGAACAGCACGTTAGAAGGTTAGACTCGGCAGAGTCAACCGCTCACGTACGCTTGACCGGTTAGCCGAGGAGGAGTGCCCGATGTCCAGCGCCCGCGACCCCCGCCCGCTCACCGGAGAGCCGCTCGCGCTCGACCTGCTCAACACGCGGTGGAACAGCGACGGCGTCATCCAGGACCTGCTCGCGGACGCCGAGGGGCTGGCGGTCTGGCTCGCGTCCAACAAGCTGGCCGGAACCCATCCGGCCGACGCGGCGGTACTGCGCCATCTGCGCACGGCGCGCGAGGCGGTCAAGGCGGCCGTGGACGGGTCACCGCAGCGGGCGGCTCCGCTCGTGGACGCCGTACTGGAGCACGGCCGCATCCGGGCCCGGCTCACCGCCGGCGGCCCGGCGGAGGAGCCCGAGTTCGCGGACCCCGCCTGGGGCCCGGCCTGGCTGGCCGCCCGGAACTACCTGGACCTGCTCACCCGGGCTCCCGAGCGGATCCGCACCTGCGCCGGCGGCGGCTGCGTCCTGTACTTCTTCGACACGTCCCGCAACGGCACCCGCCGCTGGTGCTCGATGGCCGCGTGCGGCAACCGGGCCAAGGCCTCCCGGCATTACGCCCGTTCGAAGGAGGGTTGAGCGAAATCCGGACGATACCGGCCGACTTCGCTCATATCCATCGCGGGTTTTCCCCATACCTTGATTTCGATTCGGTCAACGGTCCCCAAAATCCGAGCCTTTCGGCCAGGCTGAGCGCTCCGTCCGCTCGTTCCTTGACCTGAGGGATGCCGATGACCCACACGCCCGAGCGTGATCCGATACCCGGTCCGAGACGCCTGGCCCGCATAGCCGTGGCCGTGGGCGTCGTGGCCGCCCTCTCCGCGGTGGGGCCCGTGCCCCTGGCCCTCGCCGCGGACCCGGCCCCCGCCCCGGCCGCCGACCCCGCCGTGAAGTCCGCCCACGACAAGCTCGGCTCCGACGACGCCGCCCTGCTCGCCGAGGCCAAGGCCGACGGCGACAAGAACGTCACGATGATGATCGCGACCTCGCCCGGGCAGACGGAACAGGTCGCCGGGCAGCTGGACGCGGTCGAGGGCGGCCTGGTGGGCCGCACCGACGACAAGCTCGGCTACGTCCGCGCCACCGTCCCGACGGGCCGGGCGGACTCGGCCATCGCCGCCGCCGCGAAGCTCTCCTCCGTCCAGGCGATCGACCTCAAGCAGGAGATCCCGCTGGACGACCCCGCGCCGAACGGCGCGAAGTCCACGACGGGCAAGGGCACGTACCCCGCGCCGGGGAAGAAGACCCCGGCCGCGAACCCGTACAACCCGTCCTTCGAGACCGGTGCCGTCGACTTCGTCGAGGACCACCCGAAGGCGGACGGCCGCGGCATCACCATCGGCATCCTGGACTCCGGCGTCGACCTCGGCCACCCGGCCCTGCAGAAGACCACCACCGGCGAGCGGAAGATCGTCGACTGGGTGACGGCGACCGACCCGGTCGTCGACGGCGACGGCACCTGGCGGCGGATGACCACCGGTGTCTCCGGCCCCTCCTTCTCCATCAGCACCGCCTCGCAGGGCACCGAGAAGTTCACGGCGCCCGAGGGCTCGTACAAGTTCAACTACATGTACGAGTCCGCCACCGCGGGAGGCGACGAGAAGGGCGACCTGAACCGGGACGGTGACACCACCGACGCCTGGGGCGTGCTCTACGACCCGGCCACCGGCACGGTCCGCGTCGACACCAACGACAACCTGGACTTCACCGACGACGCGGCGATGAAGCCGTACAAGGACGGTTACCAGGTCGGGTACTTCGGCACCGACGACCCCGCGACGGACGTCGTGGAGCGCGTCCCCTTCGTGGTCGAGACCCGCAAGGACGTCGTCTACAACTCCGCCGGCGCGAAGGCCGACTACGTCAACATCGGCGTCATCGAGTCCGAGCACGGCACCCACGTCGCCGGCATCACCGCCGCCAACGGCCTGTTCGGCGGGAAGATGAACGGCGCGGCCCCGGGCGCCAAGCTGGTCTCCTCGCGGGCCTGCACCTGGACCGGCGGCTGCACCAACGTCGCCCTCACCGAGGGCATGATCGACCTCGTCACCAAGCGCGGGGTCGACATCGTCAACATGTCGATCGGCGGCCTGCCCGCGCTGAACGACGGCAACAACGTGCGCGCCGCGCTGTACACCCGGCTCATCGACACCTACGGCGTGCAGCTGGTCATCTCCGCCGGCAACTCCGGCCCCGGCGCCAACACCATCGGCGACCCCGGTCTCGCCGACAAGGTGATCTCCGTCGGCGCGACCATCTCCAAGGAGACCTGGGCCGCCAACTACGGCTCGGCGGTGGAGACGAAGTACGCGATGATGCCCTTCTCCTCGCGCGGCCCGCGTGAGGACGGCGGCTTCACACCGACCCTCAGCGCGCCCGGCGCCGCGATCAACACCACCCAGACCTGGCTGCCGGGCTCCCCGGTCGCCGAGGCGGGCTACGCGCTGCCGGCCGGCTACTCGATGCTCCAGGGCACCTCGATGGCCTCCCCGCAGGCCGCCGGCGCCTCCGCGCTGCTGCTGAGCGCCGCCAAGCAGAAGGGCATCGACCTCACGCCCGCCGCGCTGCGCACGGCGCTGACCTCGACCGCCCACCACATCAAGGGCGTGCAGGCGTACGAGGAGGGCGCGGGCCTCATCGACATCGTGGACGCGTGGGACGCCATCAGGGACGGCGCCACCGCCCACGAGTACACCGTCAAGGCCCCGGTCGACACCGCGATCGACTACGCCCTGAAGCCCCCGGGCTTCGGCACCGGCCTGTACGACCGCGAGGGCGGTCTGAAGGCGGGCCAGAAGAAGACGTACGACGTGACGATCACCCGTACGTCCGGCCCGGACAAGGCGGTCCGGCACGAGCTGCGCTTCGCGAACGACGCCGGCGGGACCTTCCGGATCGTCGGCGACGACGACGTCAGGCTGCCGCTGAACCAGCCGGTCACCGTCAAGGTCCAGGCGGCCCCGAAGTCCGAGGGCATCAAGACCGCGATCCTGGAGGTCGACGACCCGCGGACCGAGGGCGTCGACAAGCAGATCCTGTCCACCGTCGTGGTCGCGGCCCCGGTGAAGTACACGTACTCCGCGTCCGGTTCGGTCCAGCGCAACAGCACGCGCTCCTACTTCCTGAGCGTGCCCGAGGGCGCGACCTCGCTGGAGGTCGCGATCGGCGGGCTGAAGGACAAGAGCCAGACCCGGTTCATCGCCATCCACCCGTACGGCGTCCCGTCCGACAACACCTCGACCCCGTACTGCTACAACAACTACCTGGACGGCAACGGCTGCAAGCCCGACGTGCGCTCCTACGCCGCCCCGCAGCCCGGCGTCTGGGAGGTCGAGGTCGAGTCCCGGCGGACCTCCCCGCTGCTCGACAACCCCTACCGGCTGGACGTCACCGTCCTCGGCGCCGCCTTCGACCCGCAGACCGTGACCGTGCCCGAGGCCAAGGTGGGCACCCCGGCCACCGCGTCCTGGAAGGTGACCAACGCCTACGCCGCGCTGGACGGCAGGCTGACCGGCGGTCCGCTCGGCTCGGCCAAGACCGCCCGCCCGGCCATCAAGGAGGGCGAGACCCAGACCACCACGGTGACGGTCCCGGCCGGCGCGACCTCGCTCGACGTCGCCATCGGGGGCGTCTCGGACACCGCGGCCGACCTGGACCTGATGGTGTACGACGCGTCCGGCAAGGAGGTCGGCAAGTCCGCCGACGGTGACTCGGAGGAGGCGGTGTCCGTGCCGTCCCCGGCCGCCGGCACCTACACCATCCAGGTCGTGGGCTACTCCGTCCCGTCCGGCTCGACCGACTACGACTACCGGGACGTGTTCTTCTCGACCGCGCTCGGCTCCGTCACGGTCGACGGCTCGGCCCCGGTCAAGCTCGGCACGGGCGACTCGGCGACGGTGACCGGCCAGGTCACGGCCGCCGCCGAGGCCCCGGCCGGCCGCGAGTTCTTCGGGCGGGTCCAGCTCGTGAACGCGCGCGGCACGGTCGCGGGCAGCGGCAGCGTGAAGATCGAGAAGGTCACGCCGTAACGGGGTGACGCACACGGGGAAGGGGCGGGGTCCTGACGGACTCCCGCCCCTTCTGCGTGCCACTGGCTGCCCGCCGTCACCCGGCCGGGTCCGTGGGCTCCGCGGAGCCGGCCGGGCCGTCACCCGAGGGGCAGGTCAGGTCCCGGGACCCGGGCAGGGCATCGGTGATCCAGGCGCGCGCGGCCGCCACCTCGCGGTCACCCACGGCCCACAGTCCCGCGTACCGCTCGCCCCGGCCGACCCGCACCAGCACGTGCTGGCCCGCGCGGGGCGCCGGCCGGGCACCGGCGCCGAGCAGGAAGCGGACCTCGGCGGGGCCGTGTGCGGGCCGGTAGGAGCGGATCACGGTGAGCGTGACCCGGCTGCCGGGCACGTCCCCGGCCCGTTCCACCCGTGCCACGGTCCCCTCCACGACGAGCCGGGAACAGGCCAGCTCCCGCTCCGGGTACGCCGGCCGCCCGCCGGCCCCGGCCTCCTGTCCCGTCGCGTCGGTATTCCGCTTGGCCCCCGACGAGGCCCCGCTGCTGTCGTCCGCCCCGCCGGGGCCACCGCCCTGGGCCACCAGCCAGCCGAAGCCCAGGACCAGGGAGAACGCCGCGGCACCGGCGAGCGAGCCGAGCGCGATCCGCAGGGCCCGGCGGGACCCGTCCGGCCGCCCGGGGGGCCCCGGCCGGGCTGGCCGGGTGGGCCGGGTGGGCCGGGTGGGCCCGGTGGGAGCGGAGGGGCGGGTACGGCCGCGGGTGCGCCGGGCGGCGTCCGGGGCGGGGGCGGCCGGGGCGGGGGCGGCGTCCGGGGACGCCCCGGGCGCCTCCCCGGTGCTCCCCTCCGCCGTCAGCGCCTCGGCCAGCCGCACCAGCTGGTCCCGCAGCACGGCCACGTCGGCCTCGGCCGCCCGGTGCGCGGCGAGGAAGGCGGGGTCCCGCCGGGCCTCCTCCGGCAGGGGGTCCCCGGTGACCGCTGCCATGAGGGCGTCCATGCCGCCGTACTCCCCGAGTGCGCGGTACTCGCCGTTCCCCCCGCGTTCCCCGTGCCCGCGGTACTGGCCGTCCCCTGGCTGTTCCCCGTGCCCGCGGTACTCGCCGCTCCCCCGCCACTCCCCGTGCCGCTCCCCCTGCTGTCCGGCGCTCTCGGCGCGTCCGGCGCCGTCGGCGCCCCGCGCGTCCTCGTGTCCGGCGGTCATGTCACGCCACCTCGTCCTCGTGCAGCCGGTCGCGCAGTGCGCGGACCGCCGTGTGCAGCCTGCTCTTGACCGTGCCCTCCGGGATGCCCAGCTCCTCCGCGATGGCCCGCACCGGCAGATCGGCGAAGAAGCGCAGCACGACCACCTGCCGCTGGGCGGCCGGCAGCTCGTCCAGACCCCGGGCGACGGCGAGGGAGAGCAGGCTGGTCTCCTCCCCGGAGGCGTGCGCGGGCGCGCGCAGCGCGGCCAGCCGCTCCCCCAGCCGTTCCTGGCGCCGCTTGGCCCGGTGCCAGTCCATGGCCAGGTTGGAGGCGACCACCGCCGCCCACGCCGACACGTCCCGCGGCGCCTCGCGCCCGCTCGCGGCCCGCTCCAGCAGCCGCAGCCGGACCTGCTGCACCCCGTCCGGCAGGTCCGACTGCGGCACCCCGCCGAGCGCGAGCACCGCCCGCACCCGGCGTTCCTGGGCCGCGTCCAGCGGATCGCCGCCGGTACCGTCCGTACCGGCGGCGTACTCCGCCCCCCGGTCGCGGCGCGCCTTTCCGCGCAGCACAAGCCACCCCCTCACGCGTTTGCCCCTACGACGCGGCGGCGGGCCGAAACGTTCGGCCGGTGCCGGAGGTCTTCGGAGGCGTACGTCACACCCCCGTATGGCCGGGATCCGGACGGGCAGGGGCGGGACAGCACAGCTTCCGGCGCGGACCCCCGGCAGAGGGAATTCCTGCAGCTCAGCCGGGTGCCCGGCGGAGGTACGGAACCGTCCGCCGGCTGAGCGTGTCCCATTCCTCGGGCACGCGGGACAAAGAATTGGACAGGTGGACCGGGGTCGGCCGCATGATGGAAACGCCCCGGTCAGGCAAGAGACACACAGAGGGAGTCACCGTGAGGGTCGGAATCGTCGGAGCCACCGGTCAGGTGGGCACGGTCATGCGCAGGATCCTCGCGGAGCGGAACTTCCCGGTCACCACGCTGCGCCTGTTCGCCTCGGCCCGTTCCGCCGGGACCGTGCTGGACGGCGTGACGGTGGAGGACGCGGCGACCGCCGACTACACCGGCCTGGACATCGTCCTGTTCTCCGCGGGCGGCGCGACCTCCAAGGCGCTGGCCGAAAAGGTCGCCTCCCAGGGCGCCGTGGTGATCGACAACTCCTCGGCCTGGCGCAAGGACCCCGAGGTCCCGCTGGTGGTCTCCGAGGTGAACCCGCACGCCATCGCCGACCGTCCCAAGGGCATCATCGCCAACCCCAACTGCACGACGATGGCCGCGATGCCGGTGCTCAAGCCGCTGCACGAGGAGGCCGGCCTGGAGGCGCTGGTCGCCACGACCTACCAGGCGGTGTCCGGGTCGGGCCTCGCGGGCGTGGCCGAGCTGCACGGCCAGGTGCAGAAGGTGGCCGCCGAGGCGGACAGGCTCACCCACGACGGCGCGGCGGTCGACTTCCCCGAGCCGAACGTCTACAAGCGCCCCATCGCCTTCAACGTGCTGCCCTTCGCCGGCAACCTGGTCGACGACGGTCTCAACGAGACCGACGAGGAGCAGAAGCTGCGCAACGAGTCCCGCAAGATCCTGGAGATCCCCGGCCTGAAGGTCTCCGGCACCTGCGTGCGGGTCCCGGTCTTCTCCGGCCACTCCCTCCAGGTGAACGCCCGCTTCGCCCGCCCGCTCTCCCCGGAGCGCGCGACCGAGCTGCTGGCGAAGGCGCCGGGCGTGGCCCTCTCCGACATCCCGACCCCGCTTCAGGCCGCCGGCCAGGACCCGTCGTACGTCGGCCGCATCCGCCGCGACGAGACGGTGGACAACGGCCTCGCCCTGTTCGTCTCCAACGACAACCTCCGCAAGGGCGCCGCGCTGAACGCGGTCCAGATCGCGGAGCTGGTGGCGGCGGAACTCTCGTCGAAGTAATCCCCGACCACGGGAAAGGGGCGGCCCTGAGGCCGCCCCTTTCCCGTGCCCCGCACCTCCCGCGCCGCGCCCGCGTGGCCTACGCCCGTCGCACCTCGAAGAGGAAGCACCCGTACTCCACCGCCCGCACGTGCGCCAACGCCACCTCCGGGTCGGCGAAGGCCTCCGCCAGGGCGGGGGCGAAGGCGTCCGGGTGCTCCACCAGGCGGCCGCCGAGGATGCGGCCGTCGGCCGAGTAGCGGCGCAGGACGCGGTGGGAGTCGGAGTCGGTGAAGGGCAGGGCGTCGCCGGCCGGGCCGGCGCACTCACCGGCGTGGACGAAGACGGGGCCCTGCTCGTCGTAGGCGCCCGGGTCGGCGCCGGTACCGGCCGCCCAGCGGCGCAGCGGCGCGTACGAGACCAGGGCGATCCGCTCGCCGGGCAGGCTGCGGCGCAGGCAGCAGCGCAGCGGGGCGCCGCCCTCCTCGTCCGTCACCGGGACCGGCGGTCGGCCGGCGTCGTCGGCGGTGCGCAGCTCCTTGAGAACCTCGGCCGGGATGGGCCGTGCGGTGTACGTCGTCATGCGCCCAGCCTCCCGCCGCGGCGCCGCGCCGACCGGCGGGATACGGACATCGCGTTCCCCCTCGATCACATGGAAGGATGACGCAACCGACACATAACGAGGAGATGACCGCGTGCCTGGCACAAACCTGACTCGCGAAGAGGCGCAGCAGCGGGCCGAGCTGCTCACCGTTGACTCGTACGAGATCGATCTCGACCTCTCCGGCGCGCAGGAGGGCGGCACCTACCGGTCCGTGACCACGGTGCGCTTCGACGTCGCCCGCGGCGGTGCCGAGTCCTTCATCGACCTGGTGGCCCCGGCCGTCCACGAGGTGGTCCTCAACGGTGACCACCTGGACGCCTCCGCGCTCTTCAAGGACTCGCGGATCGCACTGCCCGGGCTGCTGGAGGGGCGCAACGTCCTGCGGATCGTCGCGGACTGCGCCTACACCAACACCGGCGAGGGCCTGCACAGGTTCGTCGACCCGGTCGACGACCAGGCCTACCTGTACACCCAGTTCGAGGTCCCGGACGCCCGCCGCGTCTTCGCGTCCTTCGAGCAGCCGGACCTGAAGGCCACCTTCCAGTTCACCGTGAGGGCGCCCGAGGGCTGGACGGTCATTTCCAACTCGCCGACCCCGGAGCCGAAGGACAACGTCTGGGTCTTCGCGCCGACCCCGCGGATCTCGACGTACATCACCGCGCTGATCGTGGGCCCGTACCACTCCGTGCACAGCGTGTACGAGAAGGACGGGCAGTCCGTGCCGCTCGGCATCTACTGCCGGCCCTCGCTCGCCGAGTTCCTGGACTCCGACGCGATCTTCGAGGTCACGCGGCAGGGCTTCGACTGGTTCCAGGAGAAGTTCGACTACGCGTACCCGTTCGAGAAGTACGACCAGCTCTTCGTGCCCGAGTTCAACGCCGGCGCCATGGAGAACGCGGGCGCGGTCACCATCCGCGACCAGTACGTCTTCCGTTCCAAGGTGACCGACGCGGCGTACGAGGTCCGCGCGGAGACCATCCTGCACGAGCTGGCCCACATGTGGTTCGGCGACCTGGTCACCATGGAGTGGTGGAACGACCTGTGGCTGAACGAGTCGTTCGCCACCTACACCTCCATCGCCTGCCAGGCCGCGGCCCCCGGCTCGCGCTGGCCGCACTCGTGGACCACGTTCGCGAACTCGATGAAGACCTGGGCGTACCGGCAGGACCAGCTGCCGTCCACGCACCCGATCATGGCGGACATCCGCGACCTGGACGACGTCCTCGTCAACTTCGACGGCATCACGTACGCCAAGGGCGCCTCCGTGCTGAAGCAGCTCGTCGCCTACGTCGGCGAGGACGAGTTCTTCAAGGGCGTGCAGGCGTACTTCAAGGCGCACGCGTTCGGCAACACGCGCCTGTCCGACCTGCTCGGCGCCCTGGAGAAGACCTCCGGCCGCGATCTGAAGACCTGGTCGAAGAAGTGGCTGGAGACGGCCGGGATCAACATCCTCCGCCCGGAGGTGGAGACCGACGCCGAGGGCGTGATCACGTCGTTCGCCGTCCGCCAGGAGGCCCCGGCGCTGCCGGCCGGCGCCAAGGGCGAGCCGACGCTGCGCCCGCACCGCATCGCGATCGGCCTCTACGGCCTGTCCGACGCCGGCAAGCTGGTGCGCACCGAGCGGATCGAGCTGGACGTGGACGGCGAGCTGACCGCCGTACCGCAGCTGACGGGCACCCGCCGCCCGACGGTGATCCTGCTCAACGACGACGACCTGTCGTACGCGAAGGTCCGCCTGGACGAGGAGTCCCTGAAGGCCGTCACCGAGCACCTCGGCGACTTCGAGGCGTCCCTGCCGCGCGCCCTGTGCTGGGCGTCGGCCTGGGACATGACGCGGGACGCCGAGCTGGCCACCCGCGACTACCTGTCCCTGGTGCTGTCGGGCATCGGCAAGGAGTCCGACATCGGCGTGGTGCAGTCCCTGCACCGCCAGGTCAAGCTGGCCATCGACCTGTACGCCGCCCCGGCCACCCGCGAGGCCCTGCTGACCCGCTGGACCGACGCCACGCTGGCGCACCTGCGCGCGGCGGAGCCGGGCAGCGACCACCAGCTGGCCTGGGCGCGTGCCTTCGCGGCGACCGCGCGCACCCCGGAGCAGCTCGACCTGCTGGAGGCCCTGCTCGACGGCACGCAGACCGTCGAGGGCCTGGCCGTCGACACCGAGCTGCGCTGGGCGTTCGTCCAGCGGCTCGCGGCGGTCGGCCGGTACGACGAGGCGGAGATCGCGGGCGAGTACGAGCGGGACAAGACGGCGGCCGGTGAGCGGCACGCGGCCACGGCCCGGGCGGCCCGCCCGACGGCGGAGGCGAAGGCGGAGGCCTGGTCCTCGGTCATCGACTCCGACAAGCTGCCGAACGCCGTGCAGGAGGCCGTGATCGGCGGCTTCGTGCAGACCGACCAGCGGGAGCTGCTCGCGCCGTACACGGACCGGTACTTCGAGGTCGTCAAGGGCATCTGGGACTCCCGTTCGCACGAGATCGCCCAGCAGATCGCGATCGGCCTGTACCCGTCGGTCCAGGTCTCCGAGGAGACCCTGGCCAAGACGGACGCCTGGCTGGCCTCGGCCGAGCCGACCGCGGCCCTGCGCCGCCTCGTCTCGGAATCGCGCGCGGGCGTCGAACGGGCCCTGAAGGCCCAGGCGGCGGACACGGCGGGCTCCGCCGAGTAGCAGCCGACACGGCAGGGGCGCCCGGCGCGAGACCGGGCGCCCCTGGGCGTCGGTGGTCCTTCCGCGCATGCCGATGCCGGGCGGGCTCGGCCCGTCCGGCATCGGGTGGGTTCAGCGGGCCGGGACCGTGGTGCGGTTCAGCGGTCCCGGACCGTGATCGGCTGTCAGTTGACGACGACCACCACGGTGCTGCCGCTGCCGTAGCCGGGGGCGAAGCCCGACCCGTAGAAGCCGGGTCCGTAGCCGTAGAAGCCGTTGCCATAGCCGTAGAAGCCGCTGCGGAAGCCGTTGTTGTAGCCGCCGTAGCAGTTGCTGAACCCGAAGCCGCGGTTGAAGCAGCCTCCGTTGGTCGTGACCTGGTGCGAGGTGGCGGCCGAGGCCGTGCCCGCCGTACCGATCGCGGCACCACCCGCCAGGAGGACGCCGGCGGCGGATACCGCGAAAAGACGCCTCACGCTACGTGCTGTCATGGGCTACCTTCCTTCCACGCCCTCGCGGGGTTTCCGGTCCGGGGGCGATGGCCGCGGCCGCGTGCGAACGGGGCACGGCGCGGTCGTAGGTGTTGCCGCGGGGACGAGCAGCAGACCTGGCCACGACGGCTGCCGGTCCCGGTCGTACGGGGCTCTCGCCGCCTGCGGCGGACACACCCCTGATCGCGGCCCTTTTACTTCACGCTAACCGGCCTCCGGTCAGTCAGCATCTCGGACAGCGACGGATTGTGACCGCCCGGCCCCCGCCGCGTCCGGCGCGTAGGCGCACAGACTCCCTCCTGATTAGCTTAGCCGCAAGCTACTTAGCTTTCTTGCGGGCGAGCGCGACGCGGTCGATACTCTGCGCATGCAGCCACAGCCCGCGGACACCGTCGACGCGATCATCGAGCAGTGGGCGCGGGTGCGGCCCGGCCTGGACACCCGGGCCATGGAGGTCTTCGGCCGGATCTCCCGGCTCTCGCGCGTGATGGGCGACCGGATGGAGAGGACGTACAAGCCCTACGGCCTCTCCCGCGGCGAGTTCGACGTCCTGGCCACCCTGCGCCGGGCCGGCGAGCCGTACACCCTCTCGCCCAGCGAGCTGTCGGCCGCGCTCATGCTCACCACCGGCGGGATGACCGGCCGGCTCGACAAGCTGGAGCGGGCCGGACTGCTGCGCCGCTCCCCCGACCCGCACGACCGGCGCGGCCTGCGGGTGAGCCTCACCGAGGAGGGGCTGCGGCTGATCGACGAGGCGGTGGACGCCGGACTGGCGCAGGAGAGCACCGCGCTGTCCGCCCTGGACGCCGAGGAGGCCGAACAACTGGCGGGCCTGCTACGGAAGCTGCTGGACGCGACGGCCGAGTAGCCGCCACAGCCGTCACCGCGCGTCGCTCACCGCACGTCACCCGGCGCGCGGCGGGCGGGAGCGGCGGAGCCGAGGTGCCGGGCCGGCGCCGCCTCGCTCCCTGCCGGGCCGGTGTTCATGCCCTGACCGACCAGGCGGGAGAAACGCCGAGGGCGCCGGTCCCACCCGGGTACGGCGTGCGCGCGTACCGACGGGAGGACCGGCGCCCCCGGCGAACGGACCGACGGTCGCTCAGGCCTTGGCCCGGGCGTCGGACTGGACGTTGATGTTGGACGAGGTGGTGTCCTTCTTGGCCCGGGACTTGTCGAGGGCCATCACCAGGCCGGCGATGACCAGGAACAGCACCACCGGGGCGAACACGTAGAGGCCCAGCGTCTCGATGACGCTCAGGCCCTTGCCGGGGTCGTCACCGTCGTCGCGGGTCAGCGCGAGCGCGGGGGACGACATGAGCAGCATCATCAGCGTCGTACCGGCGGCCAGGGCGCCGGCGCGCAGGGCGTTCTTCTTGTCCACGGAATCACGTTAGCGAACCGCCGTCGGGGCCGCGCGGCCGGGGTGCCCGTACGGGGGCGCGGGCGGTCGGCGCAGCACCTCCAGCAGGGCCCTGAGCCGGGGCGAGGCCACCAGTTCCTCCAGCGGTACCGGGCGGCCGTCGGCGCCGGCGACCGGCAGCCGCCAGTTCGGGTACTGGTCCCAGGTGCCCGGCAGGTTCTGCGGGCGGCGGTCGCCGACGCCGTCGGGGAGCCAGACGCCGACCAGCCGGGCGGGGGTGCGCAGCAGGAAGCGGTGGACGGCGCGGATCTCCTCCTCCTCGTCGGAGCCGGGCGGTCCGGCCGCCGGGCTGTCCAGCAGACCGAGGCTGCCGAGCAGGGCGAGCCACTCCGCGGTGTCGGCGGCGGCCTCCGCGCGTTCCTCGGCGGCCGAACGGGTCAGCAGGCCGAGGCGGTCGCGCAGCTCGACGTGGTCGCCGGTGAGCCGGGCGGCCGTGGGCGGCAGGTCGTGGGTGGTGGCGGTGGCCAGGCAGTCGGCGCGCCAGCGGTCGGGCGGCAGCGGGTGGCCGTCGCCCTCCCAGTCCCGTTCGAACCAGAGCACGGAGGTGCCGAGCACCCCGCGCCGCTGTAGCGTCTCGCGCACGCCGGGTTCGACGGTGCCGAGGTCCTCGCCGATCACGACGGCGCCCGCGCGGGTCGCCTCCAGGGCCAGGACCGCGAGCATGGCCTCGGCGTCGTAGCGGACGTAGGTGCCCTCGGTGGGCGGGCTGCCCTGGGGGACCCACCAGAGCCGGAACAGGCCCATGACGTGGTCGATGCGCAGCGCGCCGGCGTAGCGGAACAGGGCGCGCAGGAGGTCGCGGTAGGGGGCGTGGCCGGTCGCGGCGAGCCGGTCGGGGCGCCAGGGCGGCAGGCCCCAGTCCTGGCCGCGGGCGTTGAAGGCGTCCGGCGGGGCGCCGACGGACATCCCGGCGGCGAACACGTCCTGCTGGGCCCAGGCGTCGGCGCCCGCCGGGTGCACGCCGACGGCGAGGTCGTGCACGATCCCGACCGGCATGCCGGCCTCGCGGGCGGCGCGCTGGGCGGCGCGCAGCTGGCCGTCGGTGAGCCAGGCGAGGCGGGTGTGGAACTCCACCCGGTCGGCGAGCTCCCGCCGGGCCCGGGCGGTGTCGGCCGAGCGGGGGTCGCGCAGCCCGTCCGGCCAGTGGTGCCAGTCGGAGCCGTGGACCTCGGCGAGGGCGTACCAGGTGGCGTGGTCGTCCAGGGCCCGGCCGTGGGTGGCGCGGAAGGCGTCGTAGGCGGCCTGGCGGCCGGGCCCGAGGGGCACCCGGGCGACCAGCTCCAGCGCCTCCCGCTTCAGCTCCCACACCGCGTCCCGGTCGATGAGGGCGCCCTTCTCCAGGACGGCGGCGCGCAGCCGCCCGGCCCGCTCCAGCAGCCCGGCGAGCCGCTCGCGGTCCTCGGCGTACGCGTATTCGGGGACGTCCTCGACGCGCAGGTGGACGGGGTCGGGGAAGCGGCGGGAGGAGGGGCGGTACGGGGAGGGGTCGGTGGGGGCGCCGGGTACGGCCGCGTGCAGCGGGTTGACCTGGACGAACCCGGCACCGGCGGTGCGTCCGGCCCAGCCGGCCAGCTCGGCGAGGTCGGCGAGGTCGCCCATGCCCCAGGAGCGGTGGGAGAGCAGGGAGTAGAGCTGGACGAGGAGGCCGTAGGAGCGGCCGGGCGGGGCGGGCAGCCGGTCCGGGGCGACGACGAGACACGCCTCACCGGTCCGCCCGTCGGGCGCGGTGGCGGTCAGCCGGTGGACACCCGGCGGAAGGTCGTCGGCGCCGTCCTGTTCCGGACCGTCCTCGGTTGCGACGCGCAGCCGGGTGCCGGGGGGCAGCGCGGTGAGGGCGGCGGGCGGTTCCTCACCGGCCCACTGGACCACCGTCGGCGGCAGCAGGCGCTCGCGCAGCTCGCGTTCCCGGGCGGTGAGGGAGGCGCGCACGGCGTCCGGGCCGGCCGCGTCGACGCCGAGGGCGGCGAGGGCGGCGGTCACGGCGGTGGCGGAGACCTGGACGGTACGGTCCGGGGCGGGGCGGTAGGAGGTGGCGACCCCGTGCAGCTCGGCGAGCCGGGCGAGGTCCTCGGTGGGGTGCTCGTCAGGCGCCGCGGCCATCTACAGCCCCGGCGCGAAGGAGTCCGGGACCGGGTCGGACTCGCTGGTCAGCGGGGCGCCCTCGGCGAGCGGGGGCTCACTGGTCAGGGGCTCGGCGTCGGGCAGCGGCGGCTCGCTGGTCAGCGGTGCCTGCGCGCAGGCGCTCTCCGCGCTGAACGCGCACAGCGACGTCGTACCGGTCTCGGCGGACGGCTCCGCCACGGGTTTGAGCTGGGCCGGGATCGTGAGTCGGGCCGGTGCGGCCACGGGGGCCTCCTAGGGGGTGCGCGGATGGTGCGGCTCGGACGGGTCACGGCAGGCCTACCCCGTGAGCCCGCGGCCACGCGCGGCAAAAGACCGGCGCCGGGGTGATCCGGCACCGGTCCGGTGATCGATAGAGGGGGTGTGAGACTGTTCCGCCCCATGGGGGGCCAGCGGGAGAAGGGCGACGGGAGCGGCGGGGACGCGGCCCTGTTGCGGGCCGTCGCGCGGGGGGACGCCGCGGCGATGGCCGCCCTGTACGACCGGCACGCCGGGTGGCTGCACGCGCGGCTGGCCCGCCGGTGCGCCGACCCCGAGCTGGTGCGGGAAGTGCTCCAGGACACGTTCGTCACGGTGTGGCGGTCGGCGGCCGGGCACCGCGGGCAGGAGGCGGGCGGCTGGCTGTGGACGATCGCCGCGCGCCGGCTGGTCGACGCGCGGCGGGCCCAGGAGCGGGCCGCGCGGGTCGCGGGACCGCTGCCGGAGCCGGAGTCCCCCGGGCGGTGCGGGTCCGCCGCCGCGCCGTCCGCCGAGGACCGGGTGCTGGCGGGTCTGGAGTACGGCGACGTGGGCACCGCGCTGGACCGGATCTCCCCCGAGCTGCGGGAGGTGCTGCGGGCGACGGTCGTCGACGGGCTGAGCACCCGTGAGGCGGCCCGGCTCCTCGGCATCCCGGAGGGCACCGTCAAGTCCCGGGCCCGCCGCGCCCGCGTGGAACTGCGCGAGGCACTGGCCCAGCTGAACCCGTCCCCGTTGGGAGGCACGGCATGACCCACCACGACAGCCGCCCGTGGCACGTCCCCGACGACCAGGTGACCCGCTACGCCAAGGGCACGCTGCCGGACCCGGACGCCTGGTCCCTGGAGAAGCACGTGGAGGACTGCACGAGGTGCGCGTCCCGGGTGTCGGCCGCGGTCGGCGGCACGGCGGCGGGGACGGTACTGGCGGCGGTGCGGACGGCGGTGCTGGAGTCGGCGCCGGGAGCGGCCGGGACGATCCCCGGCGGGGCGGCGGTGACTGCGGCGCCGGGGGCGGCCGTCGCGGCGGAACCGGAGCCCGGCCCGGCGGTGCGGACCCCCGCGCCGGGGGCGGCCGTACCGGTGCGGCCGCCGGCGGGCGCGGTCGGCGGGCGGCCCGTGGTGTCGCGGACGGCCCGGCTGCTGTGGGCCGCCGGGCCCGCCGTGCGCGGGGCCTGGCTGCCGGCCGTGCTGGGCGTGGCCGCGGCCGCACCGGCCCTGTCGTACGGGGCCGGGTTCCCGGGGGCGCGCGCGCTGCTGCTGGCCATCGCTCCGGTGGTGCCCGTCGCCGGGGTCACCCTGTCCTACGGTCCGCACGCGGACCCCCTGCACGAGGTCACCGCGGCCGCACCGGGCGGCGGGCTGCGGCTCGCGCTCATCCGTACGGTCGCCGTGCTCGCGGTGAGTCTGCCGCTGCTGACGCTCACCGGGCTGCTGCTGCCCGCGTCCGGCGCCCCGGCCGCGGCGGCCTGGCTGCTGCCCGGGCTGGCGCTGGCGCTGGCCTCGCTGGCCCTGGCCTCCTTCGTCGGGTGCCGGGCGGCGGCCGGGGTGACGGGCGGCGGCTGGCTGTGCGCCGTCCTGGCGCCGGTGGCCGTCGCGCCGGGCGATGCGGCGGCCCCGCGGCTGGCCGAACAGCTCTCCCGCTGCCTGGACGGCGTCGCCGCGCAGGGCGCGTGGGCGGCGGCGGCCGTCCTGAGCGCGACCCTGCTGACGGCGCGGCGTCCGGCGTACGACCGCCCGCTGCGCCCGTGACGGCACCCTGACCGCTTCCCCCGGCGAGCCCCGCACCGCGGCCACGCTCACCGCGCCGGCCGGACCGGCCGGGGGCTGCCGCCACGGTCACCTGCGACCACACCCGTGACCACCGGTGGTCACGGCCCCGCGCGGGCGGCGGCCGGCTGTGCGCTGCGCGGCCGGCACGCCGGGCGGCGCGGCGACCCCGCGGCCCGGCCGAGCACCTCACCCGCCACCCGGGCCACCACCCGCGAACACCCACCACTCCCTAGCCCCCTGACGACCGTGGCCCGCGCGGCCACCCCTCGCGATTCCGGTGCCGCGCCCACGCGCGCCGGCCGAACCCCCGGACCCGCAAACGGGTCCCCGCCCTCCCCTGGAGAGACGTTGCCTTCGATACGTGTGACCGGCCTGCGGGTCCGGCACCGCAAGACGCTCGCCCTCGATTCGCTCGACCTGGCGCTCGGCACCGGGGTGCACGGGCTGCTGGGGCCGAACGGGGCCGGGAAGACCTCGCTGATCCGGGTGCTCGCCACGGTGGCGCGGCCGGACGCCGGCCGGGTGGAGCTGCTCGGGCAGGACACCGCCGGTCACCGCGGGCTGGCCGGGGTGCGGCGCCGGCTGGGCTATCTGCCGCAGGAGTTCGGCTACTACCCGGGTTTCACCGTGCGGGAGTTCGTGGCGTACGTGGCCTGGCTGAAGGAGATGCCGGCGGCGGACGTGCCGGCGGCCGTGGAGCGGGCGGTGGCCCGGGTCGGCCTCGCCGACCGTGTCGACGCCAAGGTCCGGACGCTGTCCGGCGGCATGGTCCGCCGGGTCGGCATCGCGCAGGCCATCGTCAACGACCCCGCCGTGCTGCTGCTGGACGAGCCGACCGCCGGTCTGGACCCGGAGCAGCGGGTGGAGTTCCGCGAGCTGCTGCGCACGCTGGGCGCCTCGGCGACGGTGGTGGTCTCCACCCACCTGGTGGAGGACGTGGCCGCCGCCTGCACCGAGGTCACCCTGCTGGACGCGGGCCGGATCGCGTACCGGGGCACGCCCGAGTCGCTGACCCGGCTCGGCGAGATGTCGGACGGGCCGGGCGACCATCCGATCGAGCGCGGGTACACGGCGGCCCTGCGGGCGCACCGCGCGCCGGGTGCGCGGGAGGCGGTGCGATGACCCTCGTCACCGACCACGTCACCGAGCCGGAGGCGGCGCCGCGTGCGCCGCATCCGCTGCGCGCCGAGTGGGTGCGGGGTTTCGCCCCGTGGGCCGGGGCCGCCGTACTGCTGACGCTCGGCGTGACGCTGTGGGCGAAGGCGGACCAGTGGCAGGGCGGGTGGTCGGAGACCGCCGGCCAGGTGCACTCGGCGATGCTGATCACCCTTCCGCTGGCCGCGGCGGCGGGCTGCTGGCAGGGCGGCCGGGAGCGCCGGCGCCGTACCGAGGAGCTGTGGGGGACGACCGTACGGCCGCCGCTGGCCCGTCTGCTGGCCGCGGCGCTGCCCGTGACGGTCTGGGTGGCCGCCGGCTACCTGCTGGCCGTGGCCCTGGCCCACCTCGCCACCTGGCCCTACGCCCAGGGCGACCGTCCCCGTCTGGCGCTGCTGCCCGGAGACACGGTCGCCATGGCGGCGGGCGCGCTGACCGGGCACGTGGTGGGCCGGGCGGTGCCGACACGGCTCGCGGCGCCGCTGCTCGCGATGGCCGGCTACGTGGGCCTCGGGATGGTGACGGTCGACGACTCGGTCCCCGGCCGGGTTCTGAGTCCCACCGTCGGCCCCCTGGGCGGCGCGCTGCCCGTGTGGTGGCAGCCGTGGGCCATGGCGGTGTGGACGGGCGGGCTGGCGGTCGCCGCGGCGCTGGCGTACGCGGCCCGGCGCCGGGTGACGTCCGTGCTGCCGCTGGCCGCCGCGCTGGCCGCGGGCACGCTGCTCGCGCAGACCGGAAGCGGCCTGTGGCACGCCGACCCCATCGCCCGCCGTCAGGTGTGCGACACCTCCACCACACCGGCGGTGTGCGTCAACGCCCGGTACGCCGGGATGCTCCCGCAGGTCAGCGACGCGCTGTCGGGCGTCACGGGCAAGCTGCACGGCGTGCGGAACCTGCCGGTGCGGTGGGCGGACCATGCCGGCGCCCCGCGCGCCGACGAGGCCCGGCTGCCGTACATCACCCCGCTGGGCTGGTCGGCCGTACGGGGGCGGCTGACCGATCCGGAGCAGTTCGCGTGGGAGGCCGTCGCCGCGCTGGAGGGCTACGACTGTCCCGGGCGGCCCCGGACGGCCCGGGGGGCGCTCAGGGCGGACGACGCGGTGGAGCACTACCTCGCGCCGACCGCGGTACAGAAGGCGATCGACGAGGACGACGCCCGGGGCGACGCGGTCCGGCGCGCCGACCTGCGCGAGCGCCGCGCCGCCCGGGCGAGGCTGGCCGGCATGGACGAGCGGACCCGCCGGGAGTGGCTGTCGGCCTACTTCGCGGCCCGCACCGACTGTGCTGCCAAGGGGGTGCCGGCCCTGTGACCGGACCCCTCCTGTACGCCCGTTCCCGTGCGCTCCCCGCCACGCTGGCCACGCTCGTCGGCACCGCCGCCTTCGCCCTCTGGGCGGCCGGCCGGCTGGACGCCTACCTCGATCCCGACCGCCGGGTGCCGATCGTCGCGCTGGCGCCGCTGCTGGCGTCGGCGGCGATCGGGGCGAGCCTGTACAGCGCCTCGGACGAGCTGGACCGCACGGCGGTGCGCCGCTGGTGGCCGCGGCGGCTGGGCCAGCTGACGGCCCTGACCGCACTGGCGGCGCTGCTGGTCGTCCCGGCCGTGCTCGGCCACGCGGACACCTTCGGCCCGCCCGCTGTCGTCCGCAACACCCTGGGCTGCACGGGCGTCACCGCGACGGCGGCCGTCCTGCTGGGCGCACGCCTGAGCTGGCTGCCCGCGTTCGCCTACGTGACGGCCGTGTACCTGGGCTCGTCCGCCGCCCGTGGCCGCGCGGCCACGGTGTGGGCCTGGCCGATGCAGCCGGGCGCGCAGCCGGGAGCCTGGGCGGTGGCCCTGGCCGCGTTCGCGCTGGGCGCTGCCCTGTACGCGGCGCGCGGCGCCCGCCCGGAGGGGGGCGGCGGCTAGGCGCGGACCGGCCGACGCGCCCCCTTCTCGCAGGCGTTCTCGCAGGCGTGCGAACAAACCGGCCCGGATCTAGGCGGAGATGCCGTCGATCCGGGCCAGGGCGTCGTCCGCGCCGTACGGCTGCAAGTACGGCAACCAGCGCGGGTCGCGGTGTCCCGTGCCGATGATCCGCCAGGCCAGCCCCGTGGGCGGAGCCGGTTTGTGGCGCAGCCGCCAGCCCAGTTCCACGAGGTGGCGGTCGGCCTTGACGTGGTTGCAGCGGCGGCAGGACGCCACCACGTTGTCCCAGACGTGCTTGCCCCCGCGACTGCGCGGGATGACGTGGTCGACGCTGGTTGCGACGCCACCGCAGTACATGCACCGGCCCCCGTCGCGCGCGAACAGCGCACGGCGGGTCAGGGGAACGGGCCCCCGGTAGGGGACCCGGACGAATCGCTTGAGCCGGACCACGCTGGGTGCGGGGAGGGTGACGGTCGCGCTGTGCATATAGGCGCCGGATTCCTCGAGGGAGACCGCCTTGTTCTCCAGGACGAGGACGAGCGCGCGGCGGAGCGGTACGACGCCGAGCGGCTCGTACGACGCGTTGAGGACCAGGACATGCGGCACGGGTGCCTCCTTGGGCGTCGGCGGCGCGTGGCTCGCGCCGGGACGATCTGCAGTCAGTCTCTCCTCATGCCTGGTGGACGCGCCACCATGTCCCGGTAACGGGCTGGGAGTGTTTTCGACCACATCCTGATTCATCCCCCGGATCATGGCCTGTTCAAGCCCGCGTGAGCCGCGTCTCTCCCGCCCGCCTCCTGTGCGGATCGGCACGAGGCATACAGAATGCCCCGTTAGTGTGGTGGTCCTGTCCGTCCGGTGACCTTTTCGTGACCTTGACCGCCCGCCGGTACGGACCGCGCAGCACCTGGGAGGTACCTGCCGTGTCGTCCCTGCCCGCCGCCGTCCTGGCCGCCGGCGCATCGCCGTCTCCTTCGCCGTCGCCGTCGGGATCGACGGCCCCGGTCGTGCCGACGCTCCAGGACGCCCAGGAGAGCGCGACGAACGCGGCGAGCTGGGTCGAGCAGAACTGGTCGACATGGCTCGCGATGGGCCTGCAGATCCTGCTGATCCTGGTCATAGCGGTGGCGCTGCGGGCGGTGGTGCGGCGGGCGATCACCAAGCTGATCGAGCGGATGAACCGCACCGTGCAGGCCGTGGACGGCAGTGCGCTGGGCGGGCTGCTGGTGAACGCCGAGCGGCGGCGGCAGCGGGCCGCGGCGATCGGTTCGGTGCTGCGGTCGGTGGCGAGCTTCCTGATCCTCGGCACGGCCGCGCTGATGGTGCTGGGCACCTTCAAGATCAACCTGGCGCCGCTGCTGGCGTCGGCCGGTGTCGCGGGCGTGGCGATCGGTTTCGGCGCGCGCAACCTGGTCACTGACTTCCTGTCCGGCGTGTTCATGATCCTGGAGGACCAGTACGGCGTCGGGGACGTGATCGACGCGGGGGTGGCGACCGGCGAGGTGATCGAGGTCGGGCTGCGCGTGACCAAGCTGCGCGGCGACAACGGGGAGATCTGGTACGTCCGCAACGGCGAGGTCAAGCGGATCGGCAACCTGTCCCAGGGCTGGGCGACGGCCGGGGTCGACGTGACCGTGCGGGCGAGCGAGGACCTGGACCGGGTGAAGGCCACGCTGGACGAGGTCGCCGAGAAGATGGGCAAGGAAGAGCCCTGGAACGAGCTGCTGTGGAGCCCGATCGAGGTGCTCGGTCTCGACTCGGTGCTGATCGACCACATGGTGGTCCGGGTGTCGGCCAGGACGATGCCGGGCAAGTCGGTGACGGTGGAGCGGGAGCTGCGCTGGCGGATCAAGCGGGCGTTCGACGCGGCGAGCATCCGCATCGTCGGCGGTGCGACGGCCGTCGAGGACCAGCAGGACGCCCCCGACCCGACGGCCGCGGTCGCGGCCCCGGTGGTGTACTCCGACGCGGAATCCCCGCAGTCGGCGGCGGCCACCCCGATAGTCCCGCAGCGGTCGGCGCCCTCAGGGAAGTAGCGGAACGGTTCGGCACACGCGTTCGAGTGAACGGACGGGGCATTCCGGCGCGGGGGGCGCGCGGGGTGCCCCATCGTTCCGGCCATGAACACCGACCGCACCGGGGAGCCGGACCTCATGGCCCGTATGGACCCCGTCCAGCTCCTGGCGGCGTACGAGGCGGTCTCCCCCGTGCCCGTACGCCCCGAGTTCATCGAAGGCCGGGCGTGCGTACCGCTGGCGCCGCCCGGGGACGGGCACAGCGACACGGCTCTGTCGCTGTGCTTCCGGCTTCGCTCGGCAGCGGTCCCTCACGTCGGTATCGGCAACGGCTTCAGGTCCGCCGACCCGGCCCACGGCACGACGGCGTTGATCATCCCCGACTTCTACGCCATGCGTCGCGAGCCGACGAGCACGGACGAGGCGCACTTCGCCACGCATCCCGGCTGGTACCCCATCGACATGCTCGCCCTGGTCGGCGAAGTCACCTCCACGAACCACGAGACCGACACAGGCCCCAAGTTCCGTACCTACGCCGCCGCCGGCGTCCCCGTCTACGTCCTCATCGACCGCCATTCCACAACGGCCCACTGCTACACGGACCCCGTCCTCCCCGGCGACGACCCCACCGAGGCGTACTACGCCACCGACACCGAGGCCGACCTCGGCGAACCGCTTCCGCTCCCGGCGCCCTACCCCACCCTGGACACCGCCCCCTTCATCGAGGGCTGAGCGGGCCGCAGGCCAGCCGGTACGCCTCGCGGACCCACGCCTCGCCGCCGGGGTCGGTGCCGCAGGCCAGGGACGCGCCCTGGGTGCCGGTGAGCCAGGTCGTGACGCTGCCGTAGTGCGTGCCGTCGGGGCAGCTCACCGCGAAGCTCGCGTCCACCACCTGCACGGCCTCCGCGGTGACGAAGCGGCCGGCGCCGTCGAAGTCGATCCGGTCGTGGTGCCGGGGATGGTGGGCGGTGCTCTCCCCGGGGGCCGTCAGGTCGCCCGCGTCGTAACCCAGGTGCCGCGCGAGCGAGGCCGTCGCCCGCCGCTCGGACACCTCCGCGCCGTTCGTAACGACCGACGCGACGATCGTGCGGACGGGCACGTTCCGGAACGTGGTCCAGCCGTCGTCCTCGCCGAGCGTCACCACCGGGGACACACCGGTGAGCCGCGTCTCCCGCCGTACCGCGCCCCAGCGGAACGCGCCGGAGCCGCAGGACGCCGATGCGGAGCGTCCCGGCGGGGGCGCCACCCGGACGTGCCGCGGCTGCTGTGCCGTACACGCCACCGCTCCCAGCAGCAGCACCGCCAGCCCCATCGCCGCTGGGCCGCTCCTCACTCGGTCTCCCCCGCTCTCGCCACCTGGCACAGCGCCACGAACGCGCTCGCCATGCGCTGCCCCGGCATGCCCGTCAGTCCCCGGTCCGCGCGCAGCAGGACCCGGGCCGCGCCCGACGACCGGTCCACCGTCAGGGAGCCGGTGACCGCGTGCCGGCCGCGGAACGGGCGCCACCGGAAGTCCCACGCCCCCGCCTCGCCCGTCACGTCGTACGCCCGCTCGGACGCGGCGATCGCCGCTCGCAGCCGCTCCGCCTGCCCCGCCGGGAACGCCCGCTCCTGTGTGGCCCGCAGGGCGTCCACGGTGACCGGGATGCCGGTGCCGCGTGCCCGGCGGACCAGGGCGGCGTACACGTGGAGGGCGGCGAGCAGGCCGAGGGCGGCCCAGACGAGCGGGACGAGGACGAGGTCCTCGGCGAACGACCGGGACAGTCCCTCGCCCAGGAAGTCGCTCAGGCCCACCGTGATCAGCAAGGGCACGTACCCGGACAGGGTGAGCAGCCACAGCCTCCCGAGCAGCCTCCGGTCGACCATCCCCGCCGTCCCCCGTCCCCCGTGCCCCGCGTCCGTCCGTTCGTCGGTTCGTCCTTCGCCCGAATGTAGGGCCGGTGACCAGCGAAGACCATGTCCGTGACGCACTCGTGACGCAGCCTTGGACCCCATCCGAACACAGATCGTCTTCACAGGAACCCCGCGTTCCCTCCCCATCCGGTGATCCTCTAGGGTCGCCTCACAACGGGCCCTTGTTCTGGAGCGCGACGCCGCCCGGGGGCCCGTCTCGAATGTGGGGAAACATGCGAAAGCTCGCCATCGGCACCGCCCTGTCCGGTGCCCTGGCCCTGGCCGGCCTGGCCGCGCCCGCCGCGTCGGCGGCCGGCACGCCGGACCTGACCTTCGCCGGTGTGACCGTGAACAAGGGCAAGCCGATCGTGGTCGGCGCCACCAAGGCGGTGAACGTGCCGGTGTCGTACACCCTGACCCGGCCGAAGGGCCTGGTCATCGACCAGGAGAAGACGGTGCAGGCCGTGCTGCTGTACCGCGGCACGCTCAAGTCGCCCGACAACGAGCTGGGCCCGCGCGAGGCGCCCGTCTGCACCACCAAGGCCACGACGGAGACGACCGTCACCGAGAGCTGCGCCGAGACGATCGTCGCCGTTCCGGACCAGGAGCTGTACGAGGCCGCCGACGCCGGCACCTGGAAGGCCGCCGGCGTCTACGCGCACAGCGACGGCAGCGCCTCGGACGACTACCTGCACAGCGAGAACGACGTCACCATGTGGGGCAACCTCGCGTCGACGCAGGTCAAGCGCGCCTCCCGGCTGACCGTGGACGCCGCCCCGGAACCCGTCGCCAAGGGCCGGACGCTGACCGTCAAGGGCAAGCTGACCCGCGCCACCTGGGCGACCGGCACGTACACCGGGTACAAGGGCCAGAAGGCCGTCCTGCAGTTCAAGGCGGACGGCGGCGCGTACGCCAATGTCAGGACGCTCACCTCCGGCACCGGCGGCGCCCTGTCCACCACGGTGAAGGCGGGCCGGAGCGGCACCTACCGCTTCGTCTTCGCCGGCACGTCCACCACGGACGCGAAGACGTCCGCCGGTGACCACGTGACCGTGAAGTAGCCCCGGGCACTCCCCGTACCGCAGCGCCCCCGAGGTAACGACTCTGTTGCCTCGGGGGCGTTGTCTATTGACGCCCCCTTCGTCCTCGGCTTACGTTCCTCCCACCCCAATAGGAAAGTTTCCTAACAGTGATCTCCCGGGCGGTCGTTGATCATGACTGGACGTCATGCCCAGGTCACTGAGAAGCTGGGCGGCTGGAAAGGCAGGTGTCGACCCCCATGGCAGGAACCGCCGGTACGCCGGGCACCCCGCGCGTCCTGCGCGCCATGAACGACCGTGCCGCCCTGGACCTGCTGCTGGAGCACGGGCCGCTGTCGCGCACCCGGATCGGCAAGCTCACCGGCCTGTCCAAGCCCACCGCCTCCCAGCTGCTGGCCCGTCTGGAAGCGGCCGGACTGGTGCGCGTCACCGGCACCAGCGAGGGCCGGCCGGGCCCCAACGCCCAGCTCTACGCGATCAACCCCACGGCCGCGTACGCCGCCGGGCTCGACGTCACCCCGCACCGCATCCGGGCCGCCGTCGCCGACATCACCGGCCGCACGGTCGGCGAGTACGAGCTGCCCACCCCCGGCCGGCGCCCGGCGCACCCCGTCGTCCGGCAGGTCACCGACGCCCTCGACGGCGCCGTCAAGGCCGCCGGGCTCGCCCGGCCCGACGTGCACCGGCTGGTCATCGGCACGCCCGGCGCCTTCGACCCCAACACCGGGCGGCTGCGCTACGCCTCCCACCTGCCGGGCTGGCACTCCCCCGCGCTGCTCGAAGACCTCGCGGCGGCCCTGCCGATGCCGGTCGAGTACGAGAACGACGTCAACCTCGTCGCCATCGCCGAACAGCGGCTCGGCGCGGCCCGCGGCCACGCGGACTTCGTGCTGCTGTGGAACCAGGAGGGCCTCGGCGCCGCCCTGGTCCTCGGCGGCCGGCTGCACCGCGGCTGGACCGGCGGCGCCGGCGAGGTCGGCTTCCTCCCGGTGCCGGGCACCCCGCTGGTCCGGCAGGTCACCAAGGCCAACAGCGGCGGCTACCAGGAGCTGGCCGGCTCCCAGGCGCTGCCGAAGCTGGCCCGCGAGCTCGGTGTCGAGGACGTGCCCGCGGGCCCGTACACCGAAGCCGCCACCACGCTCGTCGCCCGCGCCGCCGACCACGCGAGCGGCCCCCACCGGGAACTGCTCCGGACCTACGCCACCCGGCTGGCCACCGGTCTCGCCTCGCTCGTCTCCGTCCTCGATCCCGAACTCGTCGTCCTCAGCGGCTCCGCCCTGACGGCCGGCGGCGAGGTGCTGCGCGCCCTCGTCCAGGCCGAGCTGGAGGAGCTGGCCGCGGCCCGGCCCCGGCTGGTCGTCGGCGACGTCCACGAACACCCCGTGCTGCGCGGCGCGCTGGAGTCCGCGCTCGCCGCCACCCGCGACGAGGTCTTCGACACCTCGCGCTGAGCGCCCCCTCTTTCCCGACCCGTCCCCTGGGAGACCTCGCCATGCCCACAGCCATACCCGGAGTTGCCCGAAAAGCGGCTTTTGCCCTGACTGCCTCCGCCGTGCTCCTCACCGCCGCGTGTACCGGCCAGTCCGACTCCGGTGCCACCGACGATCCCTCGCAGGACACGACGATCAACTTCTGGCACGCCTGGAGCGCGCCGAACGAGGTGAAGGCCGTCAAGTCGCTGGTCGCCGGCTTCGAGCACGCGCACCCCAACATCCACGTGAACGTCGTCGGCAACATGACCGACGACAAGATCAACCAGGCGCTGCGGGCCGGCGGCGAGAAGGCCCCGGACGTGATCTCGTCGTTCACCACCAACAACGTGGGCAAGTTCTGTTCCTCGGGTGCGCTGGTCGACCTCAACCCCTTCTTCGAGAAGTCCGGGATCGACCCGGAGAAGACGTTCCCGAAGCCGATGAACGAGTACACCCAGTTCGACGGCGACCGCTGCACGGTGCCGCTGCTCGGTGACGCGTACGGGCTCTACTACAACAAGACGGCGTTCGAGAAGGCCGGCATCGCGCGTCCGCCGCGGACCTGGTCCGAATTCGAGGCGGATGCCAAGAAACTGACGATTCCTCAGGGTAACGGGTACAAGCAGCTCGGGTTCATGCCGAACTACCACGGCTGGGAGTCCACCACCGAGCACTACCTCGGCCAGTTCTCGCCGACGTACTTCGACAAGAACGGCAAGTCGAACCTCGCCAAGGACCCCGCGTTCGAGAAGGGCTTCACGCTCCAGAAGAAGCTCGTGGACGAACTCGGCGGATTCGAGAAGCTGGAGAGGTTCCGCGCCACGCTGGGCGACGAGTGGGGCCCCAAGCACCCCTTCCACACCGGCCAGGTCGCCATGCAGCTCGACGGCGAATGGCGGCTCGGAATGGCCGAGGAGGCGAAGCCCGGCTTCGAGATCGGGGTCGCCCCGCTGCCCGTCCCGGACGACCAGGCCGGTCAGTACGGCAAGGGCTACTTCACCGGCACCATCGCGGGCATCGCCGCCACCAGCCACAAGCGGAACGCGGCCTGGGAACTGGTGAAGTACATGACCACGGACACGGACGCGGTGGTCGGCTTCGCCAACGGCATCCACAACGTGCCCTCCACGCTGGCCGCGCTGAAGTCGCCGAAGCTGAAGTACGACCCGCGGTTCAAGACCTTCCTGGACATCGCCGCCGACCCGCACTCCACCACGACTCCCGCCTCGATCAACGGCGGTGTGTACCTGGTGACGATCCAGCAGTTCGGCTACGACTACGAGAGCGGCAAGGCCACCGATCTCAAGGCCGGGCTGAAGAAGGCGGCCGCGCAGATCGACACGGACATCGCGCAGGCCCAGTGATGAGCGCCGTGACCCTCGCGTCGAGACGCCGGCGCTCGGCCCTGCGCACGCTCGCCTTCATGTCGCCGTGGCTCATCGGCTTCGCGGTCTTCTTCGCCTACCCGCTGGTCTCCACGGTCTACTTCTCCTTCATGCACTACGACGGCTTCCGGCCGCCGACGTGGAGCGGCGGGAAGAACTGGACGTACGTCTTCGAGCACTACCCGCTGTTCTGGCCCGCGCTGCGCAACACGCTCTGGCTGGTCGTGGTCATGGTGAGCCTGCGGGTGCTGTTCGGGCTGGGCGTCGGACTGCTCATCACCAAGATCAAGACCGCCACGGGCGTCTTCCGTACCCTGTTCTACCTGCCCTACCTCGCCCCGCCGGTCGCGGCCACCATGGCCTTCGCGTTCCTGCTCAACCCCGGTACCGGCCCGGTGAACTCGCTCCTGGAGAAGGCCGGGCTGCCGGCGCCGGGCTGGTTCAACGACCCCACGTGGTCCAAGCCGGCGCTGACCCTGCTGGCCCTGTGGGGCGTCGGCGACCTGATGGTCATCTTCATGGCCGCGCTGCTCGACGTACCGACGGAGCAGTACGAGGCGGCGGAGCTGGACGGCGCCTCGGCCTGGCAGCGCTTCCGCTACGTGACCCTGCCGAACATCTCCCCGATCGTGATGTTCGCCGTCGTCACCGGCGTGATCCAGACCATGCAGTACTACACGCAGCCGCTGGTCGCCGGGAAGGTCGCCTCCGGGGTGATCCAGGGCGCCGGCACCCAGTTCGAGCCCGGCTACCCCGACAAGTCCACGCTCACCCTCCCCCAGCTCGTCTACAACCTCGGCTTCCAGCGCTTCGACTACGGCTCGGCGTGCGTGGTGGCGCTGGTGCTCTTCGCCCTGTCGATGGCGTTCACCGCGCTGCTGATGCGGCGCCGGGGCGGCCTGATCCAGGCAGGTGACTGACCATGACCCAGGTACTGGACCAGCCGGTGAAGCCGGCGCCGCTCGCCACCGGAGCCGAGCGCACCGCCCGGCGCCGGGCGGTGCTGGAGTGGATCGCCATCCACTCGCTCGGCGTCGCCGCCGCGCTGTTCTTCACGCTGCCGTTCGTGTTCGTGTTCCTGACCTCGCTGATGAGCGACAGCCAGGCCCTCAGCCGGGACCTGATCCCGCACACCTGGGAGTGGGACAACTACCGCAAGGTCTTCGACACGCCCGGCTTCCTCACCTGGTGGAAGAACACGCTGCTCTACGCCGGTCTCGGCACCGTGCTCACCGTGGTGTCCTCGATCCCGGTGGCGTACGCGCTCGCCAAGTTCCGCTTCCGGGGCCGCAACCTGTCGCTCATGCTGGTGATCTCGATGATGATGCTGCCCCCGCAGGTGGTCGTCATCCCGATGTACCTCTTCTGGGCGAAACAACTGGACCTGTCGGGCACGCTGTGGCCGCTGATCGTCCCGATGGCGTTCGGGGACGCGTTCTCCATCTTCCTGCTGCGCCAGTTCCTGATGACGATCCCGAACGAGTACCTGGACGCGGCGAAGGTGGACGGCTGCGGCGACCTGCGCGCCCTGCTGCGGGTCGTGCTGCCCATGGCGAGGCCGGGCATCGCCGCCGTCGCCCTCTTCCAGTTCTTCTACGCCTGGAACGACTACTTCGGGCCGCAGATCTACGCGTCCGAGAACCCCGGCGCCTGGACGCTGTCCTACGGCCTGGAGTCCTTCAAGGGCGCCCACCACACCGACTGGAACCTCACCATGGCCGCCACCGTGCTGGTCATGGCCCCCGTGATCCTCGTGTTCTTCTTCGCCCAGAAGGCGTTCGTCGAGGGCGTCACCCTCACCGGAGTAAAGGGTTGAACTGGCTATGAAACTCACCGTGGTCGGCGGCGGCTCGACCTACACACCGGAACTCATCGACGGCTTCGCGCGCCTCAGGGACACCCTGCCCGTCGAGGAACTCGTCCTGGTCGACCCGGCCGGGGACCGGCTCGAACTGGTCGGCGGCCTGGCCCGGCGGATCTTCGCCAAGCAGGGCCACGGCGGCCGGATCGTCACGACCTCCGACCTGGACGCGGGGGTCGACGGCGCCGACGCCGTCCTGCTCCAGCTGCGCGTCGGGGGCCAGGCGGCCCGGCAGCAGGACGAGACCTGGCCGCTGGAGTGCGGCTGCGTCGGCCAGGAGACCACCGGCGCGGGCGGCCTGGCGAAGGCCCTGCGCACGGTCCCGGTGGTCCTGGACATCGCCGAACGGGTCCGCCGGAGCAACCCGCGCGCGTGGATCATCGACTTCACCAACCCGGTCGGCATCGTCACCCGCGCCCTGCTCCAGGCCGGGCACCGGGCGGTCGGCCTGTGCAACGTGGCGATCGGCTTCCAGCGCAAGTTCGCGGCGCTGCTGGGCACGGCCCCGGCGGATGTGCACCTGGCCCATGTGGGCCTGAACCACCTCACCTGGGAAACCGGTGTGCGTCTGGGCGGACCGGAGGGCGAGAACGTCCTGCCGAAGCTGCTGGCCGAGCACGGCGACGCCCTCGCCGACGACGTCCGCCTGCCCCGCCCGCTGCTGGACCGCCTCGGTGTCGTCCCCTCCTACTACCTGCGCTACTACTACGCGCACGACGAGGTCGTCCGGGAGCAGCGCACGAAGCCCTCGCGGGCGGCCGAGGTCGCGGCGATGGAGCGCGAGCTCCTGGCGATGTACGGCGACCCGGCCCTGGACGAGAAGCCGGCCCTGCTGGCCAAGCGCGGCGGCGCCTTCTACTCGGAGGCGGCCGTGGACCTGGCGGCGGCCCTGCTGGGCGGCGGGGGCAGCCCCTACCAGGTGGTGAACACGCTCAACAGGGGAACGCTGCCCTTCCTCCCGGACGACGCGGTGATCGAGGTGCAGGCGGCGGTCGGCCCGGCCGGGCCGGTCCCGCTCCCGGTCCCCGGCCTGGACCCGCTCTTCTCGGGGCTGATCGCGAACGTGACGGCCTACGAGGACCTGGCCCTGGAGGCCGCCCTGCGCGGTGGCCGGGACCGCGTCTTCCGCGCGCTGCTCGCCCACCCCCTGATCGGCCAGTACGCGTACGCCGACGCCCTCACCGACCAGCTGATCGCACACAACCGGGAGCATCTCGCGTGGGCCTGACCGCACCCGACCCGCTGACGGTCCTCGCCATCGACGCGGGCAACAGCAAGACCGACGTGGCCGTGGTCACCGCCACCGGTGAGGTGCTGGCCACGGCGCGCGGCGGCGGTTTCCGGCCGCCCGCCGTGGGCGTGACCGCAGCGCTGGACGCACTGGCGGAACCGGTGGCCCGGGCGTTCGCGGACGCCGGGGTCACCTCCGTCGGCCATGTCGCGGCCTGCCTCGCCAACGCCGATCTGCCGGTCGAGGAGGAGCAGTTGGCGGCCGCGCTGCACGCGCGCGCGTGGGGCGCGTCGGTGGAGGTCCGCAACGACACCTTCGCGATCCTGCGGGCGGGCGTCGCCGAGCCGCGCGGGGTGGCGGTGGTGTGCGGCGCGGGCATCAACTGCGTGGGCATGCGGCCCGACGGCCGTACCGCCCGCTTCCCGGCCATCGGCCGCATCTCCGGCGACTGGGGCGGCGGCTGGGGCCTGGCGGAGGAGGCCCTGTGGCACGCGGCCCGCGCGGAGGACGGGCGCGGCGGCCCGACCTCGCTGGCCCGCACCCTGCCCGCGCACTTCGGCCTGCCGACCATGTACGCCCTCATCGAGGCGCTGCACCTGGAGTACCTGGACCACGACCGCCGGCACGAGCTGACCCCGGTGCTGTTCGCCACGGCGGCGGACGGCGACCCGGTGGCCCGCGCGATCGTCACCCGGCTCGCGGAGGAGGTCACGGTGATGGCCACGGTCGCCCTGACCCGCCTGGACCTGCTGGACGAGGAGACCCCGGTGCTGCTCGGCGGCAGCGTCCTCACCGCCGGCCACCCGCAGCTGGACGACACCGTCCGCACCCTGCTGGCGGCCCGCGCCCCCAAGGCCGACGTCCGCGTGGTGACGGCCAGCCCGGTCCTCGGGGCTGTCCTCCTGGGCCTGGACCGGCTCGGGGCGGACGCGGAGGCGCGGGAGCGGGCGCGGGGCCACTGGGAGGCGGGCTGATCCTGAGTCGTCCCCGGGGCGGAGCGGGGCAACAATGTGACCAGAGGTGCGGACCCGACCTCGGGAGGCATCATGAGCGCATCAGCCGAGCCACGGGTGTCCGGTCTCGAGGTCCGGTCCATCGACTACGTCCCGCTGGACGAGCGGCACGGCAAGCTCTGGCACCTGGGCCCGCTGTGGTTCATGTCCAACGCGCAGATCGCCACCCTGGCGGTCGGGCTGGTCGGCATCACCCAGGGCGGCAACCTCGTCTGGTCCCTGCTGGCCATCGTCTCGGGCACCGTGACCGGCACCTTCTTCATGGCCTTCCACTCCGCCCAGGGACCCCAGCTCGGGCTGCCGCAGATGATCCAGTCCCGGCCCCAGTTCGGCTACGTCGGCGCGCTGCTGGTGTGGCTGTTCGCCTACGTGCAGTACGCCGGGTTCAACGTCTTCAACAGCATCCTCGCCGCCGACTCCCTGCACGCCACGCTGCACGGCGGCGTGAAGCCGTGGGTCGCCGTGGTGACCGTGGTCGCGCTCGTCATCGCGCTGGTGGGCTACGACGTCATCCACAAGGCCGAGCGGATCCTGACGTACGCCTTCCTCGTCATCTTCGGGGTCTTCACCGTGGGCGTCCTGGTCACCCTGCACTACCCGGCGGGCTCCTTCGACCTCGGCGGCTTCCGGTGGACGCCGTTCCTCGCGCAGTTCGGCGTGGTCGCGGGCTACCAGATCAGCTGGGCCATCTACGTCTCCGACTACTCCCGTTACCTCCCCCCGGACGTCACCGTCCGCAAGACCTTCTACTGGACCTACTTCGGCTCCGCGCTGGGCGGCATCTGGCTGATGGTGCTCGGGGCGCTGCTGGCGGCCTGGGCGGGCCCGGGGACCTTCCAGACGATCCCGGCGATCGACGCCGCGGGCGACAAGGTGTTCACCGGGTTCGGCGCCGTCGTGCTGCTGTTCTCGGCCCTCGGCCTGGTCTCGGTGACCGCGCTGAACATGTACGGCGGGTCCCTCACCCTCATCAGCGCCATCGACTCGTTCAAACGGGTCCGGCCGACGCTCGCCGTACGGCTGGTCACCCTCGGCCTCACCGCGGCGCTCTCCCTGGCCGGCGCGCTGGCCGCGACGTCGGACTTCCTGGCGAACTTCGAGAACTTCCTGCTCCTGGTGCTCTACCTGTTCATCCCGTGGACCGCGGTGAACCTCATGGACTACTACGTGGTGCGCCGCGGGCACTACGCCATCGCCGAGATCTTCAACCCGCACGGCATCTACGGCCGCTGGGGCCGGCACGGCATCATCGCCTACCTCGTCGGCTTCGCCGCGATGGTCCCGTTCTTCTCCGTCGGCACCCTGTTCGCCGGTCCCGCCGCGAGGGCGCTGGGCGGCGCCGACATCTCCCTCTTCGTCGGCCTCCCCGTCAGCGCCCTGCTGTACTGGTGGCTGACCCGCTCGATCGACGTGGCGGCGGAGACCCGGCTGGCGGTGGCGGAGGCGGCGGCCCTGGAACAGGCCGCACACGAGCACCGCGAGCCGTGAGGCCGTCCCCCACCGGCCCGCCGCACAGGGAACCGATCCCCCGTCACCCGCGTGTTCCAGCACGGGGGGTGGTACGTACGCCGGTACGCGCCCCCAGGCGGGCTGCGATCCGATCAAGATCCAGCGAAGGCCGGTGCGCGATGTCGGTGCGGGCGGTGATACTGGGCGGCGTACGGATGACCATGGGGGAGGTCGAGTGACACACCCGCCGAAGAGCAGCGCCGCACCACCGCGCGCCGGGTCCGCCGGTGCGGCCGGTGTCCCCGCCATCCCCGCCCAGCCCGGGCCGCCCCGGCTCCCCGCGACCGCCGGCCCGGGGGTGCCGCCCGCGCGCCGGACCGCCTTCGCCGAGGGCGCCGAGCGGCTGCGGGCCGCCGCGACGACCGAGCCGGGGCGGCTGCGGATCATCGGTGCGGTCCTGGCGCTGCTGGTCGTCGCGTTCGGGGCGGCCACCGCCTGGCAGACCAGCACCCGCTCAGCCGCCGCCGACGACGTGCTGCACCGCAGCCAGCCGCTCAGTTACGGCGCGGCCGGCATCTACCGGTCGCTGGCCGACGCCAACACCGCGGCCTCCAGCGGGTTCCTGGCGGGCGGGCAGGAGAACGCGCAGTCCAGGGACCGGTACGAGAAGGACATCCGCAGCGCCGCCGCCGGGCTCGTCACCGCCGCCGCCAACGCCGAGCCGGGCTCCGCGTCCGAGGAGACCATCGCCGGGCTGAACCGGCTGCTGCCCGAGTACAAGGGCCTCATCGAGCGGGCCCGGACGTACAACCGGCAGGGCTATCCGGTCGGCGGCGCCTATCTGCGGTACGCCAACGAGAAGATGCAGAAGGAGATGCTCCCGGCGGCGGAGGACCTCTACACCACGGAGAACCGGCGGCTCGACGCGGACTACGCGGACGCCACGCCGTATCCGTGGGTCGCCATCGGGCTCGGGCTGCTCGCGCTGGCCGCGCTCGGCTGGGCCCAGCACCGCACGTACCGGCGCACCCACCGCGTCCTCAACCACGGCCTGGTCGCCACCAGCGCCGCGACGGCCGTCGCCCTGCTGTGGCTGGTCGTGGGCCACATGGTCGCCCGGTCGGGACTCGACGACTCCTACGAGCACGGCGTCCGCTCGCTCAACGTGCTCCACGACGCCCGGATCGCCTCCCTGAAGGCGCGCGGCAACGAGAACCTGAGCCTGGTGGCGCGCGGCGCCGAGACCGTCACGGTCGACGGCACGACGTACGACGCCTACTACCGCGACTTCGACCAGGACATCGCCGTGCTCGGCAAGGGGCTGACCGAGGCGGCGCGGCTCGCCGACGACCAGGGGGGCACCGCACCGGTCGAGGCGGCCGAGGCCGACATGGCGGTGTGGAAGCAGCGCCACGCCACGGCCCGCGCCGAGGACGAGAACGGCAACTACCAGCAGGCGCTGGACAAGGTGATCGGCGCGAAGGGCGCGACCGCCGAGTGCTTCGACGGCGTCGACCGCAGTCTGGCCCGGGCCATCGCCCATGAGCGGGCCGAGTTCCAGCGGGCGGCCGGGAACGGGCGCGACGCCATGACCGGACTGCCGGAGGGAGCCGCCGTCCTCGCCGTGCTGGGCGCGGCAGGCGCCGTCGCCGGCATCGGACGCAGACTTTCGGAGTACCGGTGACAGGGGGCAAGGCGATGGACGTGAGCCGTGCGCGGTCCGCCCTGCGGGGCTGGGGCGGGGTCGCGGCGATGGCGGTGCTGTGCGCGCTGGCGCTGGCGTTCGTCCTGCTGCTGCCGTGCACCCAGCGGACCCCGGACGGCCCGCGGCACGCCGCGCAGAAGACCGCCACGGGCGTCCAGGCCCGCGCCGACGGCTGCGTGGACGCCGAGGCGCACGAGCGGACGCCGGCGCCGTCCGGCGCGGACGGTCCGACGATCGACGCGATCAAGGCACGCACGGGAGCGAAGCGGAAGCTGATCGTCGGCGTCGACCAGAACAGCTACCGCTGGGGCTACCGCAACCCCAACACCGAGGGCGCCCAGCTGGAGGGCTTCGACATCGACCTCGTCCACCGGATCGCCGAGGACATCCTCGGCGACCCGGACGCGGTGCAGTTCAAGGCCATACCGACCAACCAGCGCATCCCGGCGATCGAGGACGGACGCGTGGACATGGTCGTCCGCACCATGACGATCACCTGTGACCGGCTGAAGCAGGTCGCGTTCTCCGCGCCCTACTTCAAGACCGGCCAGCAGGTCCTCGCCCCCAAGTCCTCCCCGATCACGGGGTACGACGCCTCGCTGGCGCACAAGAAGGTGTGCACGGCGGCCGGTTCGACCGCCCTCGCCAAGCTGGAGGCCGACAGGAAGGACGGCCAGCTGCCCGCCACCACCGACCTGTCCACCACCGTGCCGAACCAGCTGGACTGCCTGGTCCGGCTGCAACTCGGCGAGGTCGACGCGGTGGTGACCGACGGCGCGCTCGCCGCCAGCCAGGCCGCGCAGGACCCGACCGTCGCACTGAAGGGCGAGCCGTTCACGACCGAGTACTACGGCGTGGCGATGAAGAAGGACGCCGTCGATCTGGTACGCCGGGTCAACCGCGTTCTGGTGGACTACCGCGCGCACGGCTGGCAGGCGTCGTACGACGACTGGCTGTCGGCGACACTGGGCAAGGACTCGGCCGCGTCGAAGCCGCCCGCGCCGCGTTACCGGCCTGGCGGCTGAGCCGTACCCGACCCGAACAGACAGCAAGCGAGAGGTGATCGATGGGCGTCACGGACCCCGCCGGGCCGGTGATGGACCGGGACGAGGTGGACCGTGCGCTGGCGCGGCTCGGCCAGGAGCACGAGGCGATCGAGACCTCGCTGCTGGCCCTCCAGGACCACGCGGGCCGCAGACTCCTCGAAGGCGCGCGGCTGACCGGTGTCACCCGGGAACGCTGGCAGGCCACGGAGACGCGGATCACCCGGCTGTGGGCGTACTTCGACGCCTACGCGGACGCGCTGCGCGGCGCCCGCGAGATCCGCGCCCGGCGCCGCTGGTCCAGCCGGGAGGACCTGGCGGAGCTGACCGAGCTGCTGCGCGGCGAGTCCGTGACCGTCCCCGGCGGCGAGACCGGCAGGCTGAGCGAGACCTTCTCGCTGTCCGTGCTGGTGGACCGCATGAACGAGCTGTACGCGACGAGCCTGGACATGATCGTCGCCGCCGACGCGGTCTGGTCGGCGCTGCCCGCACGCATCGATTTACTCGCCGCGGAACTCCAGCGCACCCGGCAGCTCGCCCACTCGGTCGGGGTGCGCCCCGGCGAGCACCCGGCCGGTGACGACCTGGAGCGGATCACCCGCACGCTGACCCGGCTGCGCGAGGACGTCGTCTCGGACCCGCTCGCCTTCTGGGTGCCGGCCGAGGGCAGTTCGGCGCCCGGCGGCGGCCGCCCGGACACGACGGTGTACGACCGTGAGGCGCGTGCCCTGGAGGACGTGCGCCGGGAGATCGACGCGGTGCTGACCGTCCGGCAGGACGCGGAGGCGCGGCTGATCCGGCTGCGGGACGTGCTCTCGCGCGCGGACCGCACCCTGGCCGAGGCGCGGACCGCGCGCGGCGAGGTGCTGGCGAAGATCGCGGCGACCGAGGTGCCGGTGGTGAGCGGACCGCCGACCGCGCTCCAGGAGCAGCTGGCCACCGCCGCCGAGTACCGCAGGCAGGCCCAGTGGCACCGGCTGTCCCCGCTGCTGGAGTCGCTGGAGGAGAAGGCGGAGGACGAACTGCTGCGCGCCCGCGAGTCGCTGACCGCGGTCACCGCGCCGCTCGCGGTCCGCGCCGAGCTGCGCGGCAGGCTCGACGCGTACAAGGCGAAGGTCGCCCGGCACGGCCTCGCGGAGGACCCGCTGCTGGTCGAGCGGTACGACGCGGCCCGCCGCATGCTGTGGAGCGCGCCCTGCGACCTGCGCGTGGCGGAGCAGGCCGTGCTGCGCTACCAGCAGGCGGCGGCGGAACTGCTCGGCAGCGCGAGCGCGCCGGAGGACCGTAAGGGGGACGAGTCGTGAGTCAGCCGGGGCAGAGCTGCCAGCGGCCGGGCTGCGAGGGGTCGTACGAGGACGTCGGCGGCGGCGAGCTGTACTGCGACACGTGCGGTCTGGCGCCGGTCGTCTCGGCCGCGGGTACCCCCTCCGGGGGAGGCATGGTGGGCTCGCCGCCCACCGGGGTGGCCCGGGGGGCGTCCGACAGCGGCAGCTCGCGCAGTGCGCGCGGTTCGGGTACGACCTCGCAGTCGTCGAGGTCGCGCCGCTCGGTGTCCGGGCGGCTGTCCCGGTCGCTGTCGGGGACGCCCACGGGCCGCTCGGTGTCGGTGCGCAGCTCGGGATCGTCCTCCGGGGCCTCCTCGCGGGGGCGGCTGGGCGCGGGGCTGGTCTCGGTGCCGCAGGTGCCGCGGCCCGACCCGCGCGCGATGGTGCTGGAGAACCCGGAGGTGCCGGAGCGCAAGCGGTTCTGCTCGCGGTCGGACTGCGGGGCGCCGGTCGGCCGGGCCCGGGGTGACCGGCCGGGCCGCACGGAAGGTTTCTGTACCAAGTGCGGGCACCCGTACTCCTTCGTGCCCAAGCTGCGGGCCGGGGACATCGTGCACGGCCAGTACGAGGTCGCGGGCTGCCTGGCGCACGGCGGGCTGGGCTGGATCTACCTGGCCGTGGACCGCGCCGTCGCCGACCGGTGGGTGGTGCTCAAGGGCCTGCTCGACACCGGCGACCAGGACGCGATGGCCGCGGCGATCTCCGAGCGGCGGTTCCTCGCGGAGATCGAGCACGCCAACATCGTGCGCATCTACAACTTCGTGGAGCACCTGGACCAGCGCACCGGCTCCCTCGACGGCTACATCGTCATGGAGTACGTCGGCGGCAAGTCCCTGAAGGAGATCGCCAACGCCCGCCGGGCGCCCGACGGCCGCCGCGACCCGCTGCCGGTGGAACAGGCGTGCGCGTACGGCATCGAGGCGCTGGAGGCGCTCGGCCACCTGCACAGCCGGAACCTGCTGTACTGCGACTTCAAGGTCGACAACGCCATCCAGACCGAGGACCAGCTCAAGCTGATCGACATGGGCGCGGTCCGCCGGATGGACGACGACGAGTCGGCGATCTACGGCACGGTGGGCTACCAGGCCCCGGAGGTCGCCGAGTCCGGCCCGTCCGTGGCCAGCGACCTCTACACGGTGGCCCGCACGCTCGCCGTGCTGGCCTTCGACTTCCAGGGCTACACCAACGTCTACGCCGACTGTCTGCCCGATCCCGACACCATCGACGTCTTCCGCCGCTACGAGTCCTTCTACCGGCTCCTGGTGCGCGCCACCGACCCCGACCCGGGCCGCCGGTTCGCCTCCGCGCAGGAGATGGCCGAGCAGCTGACGGGGGTGCTGCGCGAGGTGGTCTCGCTCCAGACCGGCCGGGCGCGGCCCGCGCTGTCGACGCTGTTCGCGCCCGAGACCAAGGTCACGGACACGGAGCTGTTCCCCCGGCTGCACGGGGACGTGTCCCGGCTGGGCGCCCGGCCGGTGCGGAAGGCTCCCGCCGCTCCCGCCCCGCCCCCGCCGGCCCTGGTCCGGCCCGTCGACACGCCGGCCGCCGCGCTCGCCCTGCCGGTCCCGCTGGTCGACCCCGGCGACCCCAGCGCCGGTTTCCTCGCGGGCCTGATGGCCTCGGCGCCGGCCGAGCTGATGAGCGCGCTGGCGGCGGCACCCGCGCAGACCGTGGAGACCCGGCTCCGGCGGATCCGCGCCCGGCTGGAGAGCGGCGACCACCGGGGCGCGCTGGCGAGCCTGGCCGAGCTGGACGAGGAACAGCGCGACGACTGGCGGGTGGTGTGGTACCGGGGTGTGGCCGCGCTGGCCGCCGGCGACTTCGAGCAGGCCGCGCTCGCCTTCGACGCGGTCTACGACGCCTTTCCCGGCGAGGCCGCGCCCAAGCTGGCGCTGGGCCTGTGCGCCGAGGTGCTGGGCCAGCTGGACAACGCGGCCGAGTACTACCGCCTGGTGTGGACGACCGACCCGAGCTTCGTGAGCGCCGCGTTCGGACTGGCGCGGGTGCAGCTCGCGGCCGGGGACCGGCGGGGCGCCGTGACGACGCTGGAGTCGGTGCCGGAGTCCTCCATCCACTACACGGCCGCCCGGGTCGCCGCCGTCCGGGCCCGGCTGAGACAGCGCACCGCGAGCGCGGGTGACGTACCGTTCCTGGACGACCTGACGGCCGCCGCCGGTCAGGTCGAGGCACTCCAGGCGTACGGCCTGGACCCGGCGCGGCGCGAGCTGCTGTCGGCGGAAGTGCTCGGCTGCGCGCTGGACTGGATACTCTCCGGGGGCCAGGGCACCGGGCCCGCCGCCGGCGGCCGGGTGCTGCTGGGCAGCGGTCTGGACGAGCGGGGCCTCCGCTTCGGCCTGGAGCGCGCCTACCGCACGCTGGCCCGGCTGGCGCCCGGCGGCGATGAGAGGATCGAACTGGTGGAACGGGCCAACCGTTACCGCCCCCGGACGTGGGTGTAGTCGATGTCGCAGATGCCCCAGCAGGCCGCACTGGCGAAGTGCCCGAGCTGCGCGGAGCCCGTGGAGTCGGGTGACCTGTTCTGTGGAGCGTGCGGATACGACCTTTCGGTGGTGCCCGCACCGCCGCAGGACCATCCGACGCTCACCATGACGGGCCCCGCCGGTCCCGGGGACGGCCCGGCGTGGCCCGCCCCCGGACCGCCCACGGCCTCGTCCGCCCCCCACCTCCCGACGGACCTGCCGGGCACCGACTCGGGCGGCACACCCCTGTCCGGCGACGCCTCCGGGACCACACCTGCGCCGGCACAGGACGGCGCCCCCGCCGCCGGGCCCGCCCCGCTGTCCGGCCACGGCTCCCACAGCACCCCGGCAGCCGCACCGCTGCCCGGCCAGGAACCCGGCGCCCTACCGCCGGCCGCGCACGGGTTCGGGCCCGCCCCGGACAACGCGTCACCGCCCGGCCAGGAGCCCCACGGCACCCCGGGCGGCACACCGCTCCCCGGCCAGGAACCCGGCGCCCTACCGCCGACGGCACATGAGTCCGGGCCCACCCCGGGAGCCGCCCCGCTGTCCGGCCACGGCTTCCACAGCACCCCGGCAGCCGCACCGCTGCCCGGCCAGGAACCCGGCGCCCTACCGCCGGCCGCGCACGGGTTCGGGCCCGCCCCGGGCAACGCGTCAGCGTCCGGCCAGGGGCCCCACGGCACCCCGGGCGGCACGCCGCTGTCCGCACAGGAGTCCGGACCCACACCGGGAGCCGCCCCGCTGCCCGGCCAGGGATCCGGTTCGGGCGGCGCGTCGCTGCCCCCGGGCGGGAACGGTCCCGTCCCGGGTGACGCGGAGCCGGGCGGGCACGCCTCCGGTTCCGGGGTGCGGTTCGACCGGTCGCACGAGCCAGAGGAGTACCCGTTGCAGGCACCGGACCCCCGGCCGGCCTCCGCACCGACCGACCCGGCGCAGCTCTGCGTGGCCTGCCGGGCGGGCCGGGTGGACAGCGACGGCTACTGCGAGAACTGCGGGCACGCCCAGCCGCGGGAACGCGACCACGTGGAGCGGGAGTCGGGCCCGGTCGCCGCCGTCAGCGACCGCGGTCTGCGCCACCACCGCAACGAGGACGCCTTCGCCGTCGGCCACACCACGCTGTCCGACGGCACCCCGGCCGCGCTGGCCGTCGTCTGCGACGGCGTGTCGTCCGCGACCCGCCCCGACGACGCCTCCCTGGCCGCCTCCCGGGCGGCCGGCGACACTCTGCTGGCCGCACTGCCGCGCGGCACCCACCCGCAGGCGGCGATGCACGAGGCGATCGTCGCCGCCGCGCAGGCCGTCAACGCGCTCGCCGAGGAGCCCGCCACGGCCCGCGAGCACGCCCCGCACCAGAACGCGCCGGCCTGCACGATCGTCGGCGCGGTGGTCACCCCGGGGCTGCTGGTCGTCGGCTGGGTCGGCGACAGCCGCGTCTACTGGGTGCCCACCGACCGCACCGCCCCGCCCGCCCGGCTGACCGAGGACGACTCCTGGGCCGCGCAGATGGTCGCCGCCGGCCTGATGAGCGAGGCCGAGGCGTACGCCGACGCGCGCGCCCACGCGATCACCGGCTGGCTCGGCGCGGACGCCTACGAACTGGAGCCGCACACCGCGTCGTTCGAGCCGGACCGGCCCGGCGCCGTGGTCGTGTGCACCGACGGGCTGTGGAACTACGCCGAGACGGCGGAGGAGATGTCCGAGGTCCTCCCGCCCGACGCGGCGGCCCGCCCGCTGCACGGCGCGCGGGTGCTGGTCGGCCACGCCCTGGACGGCGGGGGCCACGACAACGTAACAGTGGCGGTCCTGCCGTTCCCGCTGCCGCCGCAGGGGGCAGGATCGGCCTGAGGGCCGTATCCGACGGGGGAACGGCACGGGGAAGCCGCGGCGGACCGGAGGGGACCGGTCCGCTCACAGTCGTCGCCTCGCGTCGGCGGGGCGTCCGAGGGGGATGCGAGCAAGCATGGCCAATTTCGCGAAGTCGAACGTGCCGCGGTTCTCGGTGGACGTCTACCAGAACGAGTATTTGCCCGAGGGCGGCAGCGAGGTCAACGCCATCGTCACGGTGACCGCGACCGGCGGCGGCACCCTCGGCAGCGCGGTCACCGCGCCGGTGTACCCGCCGGGCGGGGGGCCGTCCGCCGCCGTGGCGATCATGGTGGACTGCTCGGGCTCCATGGACTACCCGCCGGCCAAGATGCTGGGCGCCCGCGACGCCACGGCCGCCGCGGTCGACACCCTGCGCGACGGCACCCGTTTCGCGGTGATCGGCGGCACGCACGTGGCCAAGGAGGTCTATCCGGGCGGCGGGCGGCTCGCGGTCGCCGACGCCACCACCCGCGAGCAGGCCAAGCAGGCGCTGCGCCGGCTGAGCGCGGGCGGCGGCACGGCCATCGGCACCTGGCTGCGGCTCGCCGACCGGCTGCTGTCCGCAGCGGACGTCACCATCCGGCACGGCATCCTGCTCACCGACGGCCGCAACGAGCACGAGTCGGCGGAGGACCTGCGGGCCACGCTCGACGCCTGTGCCGGCCGCTTTACCTGTGACGCGCGGGGCGTGGGCACCGACTGGGAAGTGAAAGAAGTCACAGGGATCGCCTCGGCGCTGCTCGGCACCGCCGACATCGTCGCCGACCCGGCCGGTCTGGCGGCCGACTTCACGCGGATGATGGAGACGGCGATGGGCAAGGAGGTCGCCGACGTCGCTCTGCGGGTGTGGACGCCGGTCGGCACGACCATCCGGTTCGTCAAGCAAGTCGCGCCCGCCGTCGAGGACTTGACCGGCCGGCGTACCGAGGCCGGGCCGCGCGCCGGGGACTACCCGACCGGCTCCTGGGGCGACGAGTCCCGCGACTACCACCTGTGCGTGACGGTCCCGCCGGCCGGACTGGGCCGGGAGATGCTCGCCGCGCGGGTCTCCCTGGTCGTTCCGGAACCGGGAGGAACCGCGCAGAACCTGGGCGCACAGGGGCTGGTACGGGCCGTGTGGACCGACGACATGACCGCCTCCACCGCGATCAGCCCCCAAGTCGCCCACTACACCGGGCAGGCCGAACTGGCGCAAGCCATCCAGAAGGGCCTGGACCTTCGCAAAGCGGGCGATTTCGATGGAGCAACGGCCAGACTGGGGCGGGCGGTTCAGCTCGCGAACGCCTCGGGCAACGCGGATACTGCGAAACTGCTTGCGAAGGTGGTGGACGTGGTCGACGCCGTGACAGGTACTGTGCGGTTGAAGACGAGGGTCGCGGAGGCGGACGAGATGACTCTGGAGACCCGGTCCACCAAGACCGTCCGTGTGAAGAAGTGACCCTCCAGAGCGCAGGAGAAGGGGAAGCACCGACATGCCGACCTGCCCGAACGGACACCAGTCGGGTTCCGACGACTGGTGCGAGGTCTGCGGTCACCGCATGGCCGGTGCCGTACCTCCGCCCCCTCCGCCGCCCCCGGGCGGTTACGGCTTCCCGCCCCCGCAGGGCGGCCAGGCCGGCACCCGGCCCGGCCCGGCCGGCGGGTCCGCCCCGGAGCCGGAGCTGTGCCCGCAGTGCCGTACGCCCCGCGAGGGCGGCGCGCCGTTCTGCGAGGAGTGCCGGTGGAACTTCCTGACCAACACGGCGACCTCCTACACCCCGGCGGCCCCGCGCCCGCCGCAGCCGCGGTTCCAGCCGCCGAGCTCGACGTTCGGCGGGGGTGACGGGTACGAGTACCAGGGTTCGCGGCCCTCGCAGGTGAACCGGCCCGCCGAGCCGCTCCCGTCCTTCCACAGCGAGCCGTCGGGTCCGACGCCGTTCGGCGGCGACCGGGCCCCGTCCGGCCCGCCGACCTCCCCCGGCCCCTCGGGCGCTCCCCCGTTCGGCACCGGCGACCACCGCCCGCCCGGGGCGCCGCAGGGCTTCGGCCAGGGTCCGGGCCAGGGCGGTCCGGGCCAGGGCGGTCCTGGGCAGGGCGGTCCTGGGCAGGGCCCGGGTGCCGGCAACCCGTCCGGTCCCGGCGGCCCCGGAGGTTTCGGCGGCCGGGGCACGGTGCCGGGCCAGGGCCCCGGCGGCCCGGGTTCCGGCGGCCCGTCCGGCTTCGGCGGCGGTCCCGGGCAGGGACCGGGCGCCGGTGGCCCGGGCGGCCCGTCCGGGTTCGGCGGAGGTCCCGGGCAGGGTCCCGGCGGACCGGGCGGCCCGTCCGGCTTCGGCGGTGGCCGGGGGCAGCGCCCGGGTTCGGGTGACGCGTCCGGCTTCGGCGGCCAGGGACCGGGCGGCCCGGGTTCCGGCGGCCCCTCGGGCTTCGGCGGCAACCCGGGTCAGGGTCAGAGTCAGGGGCCGGGGTCCCAAGGCCCCTCCCCCTTCGGCCGTGAGCCCTCCCGTCCCGGTGGCCCCACGCCGTCCGGTCCCTCCGGCTTCGGCGGTGACCCCTCGGGTCCGGCGCCCGGCGGTCCCGGCGGTGCCCCGCAGGCGTTCCAGCCGTCCGGCGCGTCGGCCCCGCCCGCGTTCCCGGGCGAGACCCGCCGGCCCCCGGCCGCCGACGACGACTGGGTGATCTCCCCGCCGTCGTCGACCGGCCCCGGCGGTCAGGGCGGCGGCTACGGCTACCCGCAGTCCGGCGGCACCCAGACCCCGCCGGGACCCGGCGGACCGGGCGGCTTCCCGCAGGCGCCGCACGCACCGCAGGCTCCCCGGTCGGCCACCTGGACCGCGACCATCGGCCCGGACCGCGAGTACTTCATGGCGATGATGCAGCGCTCCGGCCCCGAGGCCGCGGGCCTGAACCTGCCCGCGTACTCGCCCGAGCAGCAGCGCACGCTGACCGGCAACCAGGTCACCATCGGCCGCCGCCGGCACTCCACCGGCGACACCCCCGACATCGACCTGTCGGTGCCGCCGGAGGACCCGGGTGTCTCGCACCAGCACGCGGTGCTGGTGCAGCAGCCGGACGGCAGCTGGGCGGTCGTCGACCAGAACTCGACGAACGGCACCACGGTCAACATGTCCGAGGAGCCCATCCAGCCGTTCGTGCCGGTCCCGCTCCAGGACGGCGACCGGGTGCACGTGGGCGCCTGGACGACGATCACCGTCCGCCGGGGCTGACCGCGCTCAGGGCAGGGGCCAGGCGTACGGCCCCTGCGGGTCGTCCAGCCACGCCCAGGTGTCCTCGCCGGCGACCGTGACGCCGTACCGTCCGCGCTCCGGCTCGCCCTCGCGGTCCCACAGGGCGTACGCCTCCTGCGGGCCGAGGGCGCCGCGGGTCAGCGTGAGCAGGAAGCGGAACGACTCCTGCTCGCGGGCCCGGCTGGGCAGCCCGGCCAGTGAGACGCCCTCGGGCATCACCCGGCGCCCGCCGCGCAGCGGCACGAAATAGGCGGCCCCGGGCAGGAACGGGCCCTCGGCGTGCTCCGCGTCCCGCACGGTGAGCGTGAGCAGGCCGGTGGCGAGCGGGGTGAGGACGCGCGCGCCGGGGCGGCTCTGGGCGAGCCAGGCGCGCGGCACCGTGGACAGCTCGCAGGTGGCGATGATCCGGTCGAAGGGGGCGCGTTCGGGCACCCCGCGCGCTCCGTCGCCGGTGACGACGAGGGGGTGGTGGCCGGCCGCCGCGAGGTGCTGCCGGGCCGACTCGGTGATCTCCGGTTCCAGGTCGATGGTGGTGACGAGGTCGTCGGCGCCGAGCCGGTGGGCGAGCAGCGCCGCGTTGTATCCGGTGCCGGCGCCCACCTCCAGCACCCGGTCGCCGTCCCCGACGCGCAGGGCGGTCAGCATCCGGGCCATCAGGGAGGGCTGGCTGCTGGAGGAGAGCAGCTCGCCGTCGCGCAGCCGGGTGGCCAGCGGTACGTCCGCGTAGGCGCCGCGCACCCAGCGCTCGCGGGCCCGGCGGTCGGGGCTCTCGCCCCAGCGGCGCTCGTAGCCGCGCGCCCCGGTGACGTAGTAGTACGGCACGAACAGGTGCCGGGGCACCGCCGCGAACGCCTCCCGCCACACCGGGTCGTCCGCCCAGGCCCCGTCCGCGTCGATCTCCCGCACCAGCTCGGCCCGCGCCGCGTCGGCGAGGGCCTCGGTCTCGGTGTCGTAGCCGCCCATGGGTCCACAGTAGGGACGGACGGTCCGCGGACGGGCCGGACGGGCTGGTCCTAAGCCTCGAGTCCTCGGTCACCCGGTCTGAGACGATGGACGGGTGAATGAGATTCGGCGCGGCACGCTTCAGGAGCAGACCTTCTACGAGCAGGTCGGCGGGGAGGAGACCTTCCGCCGGCTCGTCCACCGTTTCTACGAGGGGGTCGCGGCGGACCCGCTCCTGCGCCCGATGTACCCGGAGGAGGACCTGGGCCCGGCCGAGGAGCGGCTGGTCCTGTTCCTGATGCAGTACTGGGGCGGTCCGACGACGTACAGCCAGAACCGCGGCCACCCGCGGCTGCGCATGCGGCACGCCCCGTTCACCGTGGACCGGGCGGCGCACGACGCGTGGCTGCGGCACATGCGGGCGGCCGTCGACGAGCTGGGGTTGTCGGAGGAGCACGAGCGGACGCTGTGGAACTACCTGACGTACGCCGCCGCGTCGATGGTGAACACCTCCGACTGATCATCCGGGCTGACGGGCCGTCACTGAAGGTCGGATTCCGGTCACTCGGCGCCGCATTCCGGTCACGATCCGGTATAGACGGGCTGACAACCGCTTACCCGCCGCCCGGCGCTCTGCCAGCATCGCCCGAAGGTCTGGAAGCGCCGGACACACGGGGGCCGGGTGACGGGGTTCGTCTTCTCACGCGCGCGTGCGCACCGCCTGCTGCTGGGTGCCGCGCTGCTGACGGTGGTGCTGACCACCACCGTGCTGGCGACGCTCACGGCGTACTCGGGGGCGATCGGTGACGCGGCGCTGCGGCATGTGCTCGCCGACCCGCGCAACGCCGCCGACACCGCGCTGATCGTCAAGGCGGACGTGCCCCCGGCCGAGCGGACCGCCGCCGACACCGCCGTACGCCAGGGCGCGCGCCGTACTTTCGCCGGCGCACCGGTGACCGTGCGGACCCTGCGCCGCTCGGGGCCGTACGCCCTGCCCCGCTCCCTCCAGCCGCCCGCGAGCAGGCCGGGCGACCCGGACCTCACGTACTTCGCGGCACTGGACCTCACGCAGGTGCGGGTGACCGCCGGCCGCCTCCCCCGCCGCACCGACGGCGAGCCGGAGGTGGCGCTGCCCGAGACGGCGGCCCGCGCGCTGCGGCTGGAGCCCGGCGCCCGGCTCACCCTGGCGGACCGGCTTCAGGGCCCCGCGGTCCGGGTCCGGGTCGTCGGCGTGTACCGCCCGGTCTCGGTGACGGCACCGTACTGGCGGCTGGACGACCTGCTGGGGCGCGGCGTGAAGGAGTCCGGCTTCACGACGTACGGCCCGCTGCTCGCCGAGCCCGCCGTCCTCACCGGCGGCCGGGTCAGCGCGGGGGCGACGGGCTGGCTGGCGTCGGCGGACATCGCCTCGGTGACGACCGGACGGATCGGGGAGCTGCGCGCGGCGGCCCGGGCCGGCAGCGCGGCCCTGCGCCGGCCGGCCGCGCTGAGCGGTACGACGGTGTCGCAGACCGCGCTGCCGGACGTGCTGGACCGGGTGGACCGTGCGCTGCTGGTGTCCCGCTCCACCCTGCTGATCGTCGCGCTGCAACTGGTGCTGCTCGCCGGATACGCGCTGCTGCTCGTCGCCCGGCTGCTCAGCACCGAACGCGCCGACGAGACCCGGCTGCTGCGGGCCCGGGGCGCCTCCCGCACCCGGATCGCCGCCCTCGCCGGGGCCGAGGCGCTGCTGCTCGCGCTGCCCGCGGCCGTGTGCGCGCCGCTGCTCGCCGGCCCGCTCACCGCCCTGCTGGCCGGGCACGGCCCGCTGGCCCGGCTCGGCCTGCGCCTGGACCTGCCGGCCGCCGGCCGGCCCGCCGTCTGGCTGGTCGCGGCCGGCGTCGCCGTGGGCTGTGCGCTGGCGGTGACCGTGCCGGCGGTGACGGGCACGGGGCCCGAGGCCCGCCCGTCCGCTCCCCGGCGCTCCTGGGCACTGCGGCTGCGCGGGAAGGCGGGCCGGCCGGGCGGCGCGCGGGCCGTGCCGGTCCCGCTGCGGGCCGGCGCCGACCTCGGGCTGCTCGCGATCGCCGGGGTGGCGTACTGGCAGCTGGGCCGGCAGGACTCCGGGGCCGTGGCCGCCGACCGGTCCGGCGCGCTCGGCGTCGACCCGCTGCTGGTGGCCGCGCCCGCGCTGGCCCTGCTCGCCGGGACCGTGCTCACGCTGCGGCTGCTGCCGCCCGTGGCGCGGTTCGCCGAACGCTGGGCGGCCGGCGGGCGGGGGCTGCCGGTGGCGCTGGCCGGCTGGCAGTTCAGCCGGCGCACCGCGCGCGGCGCGGGCCCGGTCCTGCTGCTCGTCCTCGCCGTCGCCCTCGGCGTGCTCGCGATCGGGCAGGCCGCCTCCTGGGACCGCTCGCAGGACGACCAGGCCGACTTCCGGGCGGGGGTGCCGGTGCGGGTCCTGGCCACCGGCGAGGACGAGTTCGGCCGGACCGACCGGTACGCGCGCCTGCCCCGGGTGCGCGAGGCCGCCCCGGCCGTGCGCGCCGCCCAGCCGCTGTCCGGCGACCGCACGGCGACCGTGCTGGCCCTGGACACCGCGCACGCGGCGGACGCGGTCCTCATGCGGCCCGACCTGGCGGACGAACCGGTACGGCGGCTGCTGGGCCGGCTCACCCCGAGGGGCACCCCGACCGGGACCGGCATTCCGGCGGGCACCGCCCGGCTGAAGCTGACGGCCCGGCTGCGCAGTTCGACCGGCCCGGGCACCACGACCGCGCTGACGGCGACCCTGACCGACCGGTACGGGGTGCCGTACCGGTTGCCGGCCGGACTGCTCCCCGCCGACGGGCGCCCGCACACCCTGACCCTCGCCCTCGGCACCGCCACCGGACCGGCGACCCTGACGGGTCTCCGCCTCGACCTGACCCAGCCCGCCGGGCGCGCCGAGCGCCACCGCCTGACGATCGACGGGCTGACCGCGTCGGGCACCGACGGCAGGGACCACCGGCTCACGCTGCCCGCCCGGTGGACCACCACGGCGGAGACCGGTGGCGCCGCCGTACCGAGCGCCGCCACCAGCCCCACCCGCCCCGAGGTCACCGGCACCCACCCGCCGACCTTCACCTACGGCACCGGCTACCTCCCGGACGCCGACGTCTGGACCGTCGCCTCCGTCACCCTGCGGTTCCAGGTCGCCCAGGCCGCGCCCGCCGAGGTCCCGGCCGTCGCCACCGACCGCTACCTGGGCGCGGCGGGCGCCCGCACCGGAGAGCGCGTCGACCTCACCGTCGGCGACCGGCGGGTGCCGGTGCGGATCGTGCGGGCGGTACGGGCGCTGCCGGCCACCGCCGACCCGGCCGCCACCGGCGCGCACGACGGCGGTGCCGTCCTGCTCGACCTGCGCGCTCTGAACCAGCTGCTCCAGGCCCGGTACGGCGAGAACGCCACCCCCACCGAGTGGTGGCTCGCCACCGCACCCGGCGCCTCCGCGCGCGTGGCCGCCGACGTCCGGGCGATGCCGGACGTCGGTCCCGGACAGGTCGTGGTCCGCGACGAGATCGCCGCCGACCTGCGGGACGACCCGTTCGGCGCCGGACCCGAGGCCGCGTTCACGGCGGCGGCCGTGGTCGCGGCGGCGCTCGCCGCGGTCGGCTTCGCGGTCGGCGCCGCCGGTGCGCAGCGGGCGCGCGGCGCCGAGTTCGCCGTCCTGCGCGCCCTCGGCGTACCGCGCCGCCAGCTGACCCGGACGGTCGCCGCCGAACAGGCCGTCCTGGTGGGCCTGGCGCTCGCGGTGGGCCTGGGCCTGGGCGCCGTACTGGCCCGCACCGTCCTGCCCCTGATCGTGCTGACCGGCGAGGCGACCCGCCCGGTGCCGGACCTGCTGGTCCGCCTCCCGCCCGGACCGGTGGCGCTGCTGCTCACCGCCGTCGCGGCGGCACCCCTGGCGATCGCGGCGACGGCCGCCGTACGCCGGACGGACCCGTCACGGGCGCTGCGCGCGCAGGGGGGTGAGTGACATGGGGATCGTGCCTGGTCCCGTCGCCGCGGAGGCGGCCACTCCCTGGACGGTTTCTGCATGCCGACGGCTCCGGCTCCGGCCCGCACCCGGCCCGGCGGCCGCCGCGCGCCGGCCGGCCCCCGGACAGGGGCCGCACGTTCAGGGAGGTGCGTGACATGAGCCGGCCCTCGGCCCGCGTGGTCGCTCCCTGGGTGCGCACCCGGCTGCGGGCCGCGCCCGGCGCCGCCCTCGCCCTCGCGGTACTGGTCGCACTCGCCGCCTGCCTGGCCGGCGCCCTTCCCCGCGCAGTGGACCGGTACGAGGACGCGGGACTACGGCAAACACTCCGCCAGGCCCGCCCGGAACACACCACCGTACGCGTGACCGCCCCCCAGCCCGACCTCGGCCTGCCACCCGAGCGGCGCGCCGCGGCCCTGCGCCCCGGCGCACTGAAGCGGCAGTACGAGAAGGTGCTCGGCACGGTCGGCAGCCCGCTGAGCGTGCGGCGCGCCGAGTCCGCGTACGGCGTCGCCGGCACCGTCAGCCCGGCGGTGCCCGACCCGTGGCTGCCCCGGCCGACCGGACTGCCCGCCCGCATCTCGCTGGCCGCGCAGAACGGCCTCGCCGGCCACGCGCGCGTGCGCACCGGCCGGTTCCCCCGCGCCCCGCGCCCGGTCGACGCCTCGACCCCCGAGGTGGAGGCCGCCGTCACCACCGCCACCGCCAAGGCCCTGCACATCAAGGTGGGCTCGGTCGTCCACATGCCGGCGCCCGGCCGTGCCCCGCTCGCCGTCCGGGTCACCGGCATCCTCGTCCCGCGTGATCCCGGCAGCGCCTACTGGTCCACCGTCCCGCTGCTGCGCACCCCCACCCTGGTGACCCTGCCCACCCCCGGCCCGGACCCGGACAAGTACTGGCTCGGTGCGCTGCTGCTCGCCCCCGAGGCGGCTCCCGCCCTGCTGGGCACCAGCACCGACCCGGCCCGCTACTGGCACCTCGCCCCCGACCTGCGCGGCCTGCGCGCCCACGACCTGGACCGCCTGCGGCCGGCCGTCGCCGCCCTGGAGTCCGGTCCCGGCCTGCAACGCGCCCGCGCCGTCACCGACGACGGCACCGACGTCAGCACCGACCTGGACGACGCCCTCGCCTCCTTCTCCCGGCTGCGCTCCGGCATCGCCCCGCTGGTCTCCGTGGCCGCCGCGGGCGCCGCGACGGTCGTCGCCGTCGTCCTGCTCATGACCGGTGGTCTGGCCGCCGACCGGCGCCGCGCCGAACTCGCCCTGCTGCGCGCCCGCGGCGCCTCCCTGTCCGGGCTCGCCGGGCGGCTGCTCGCCGAGACCGCCGTGATCGCCGTACCGGCCGGCGTCCTCGGCCTGGCGGGGTCCCTGCTCGTGGTCCCCGCCGGCCGGATCACCCCGGCCGTCCTGTGCGCCCTGGCCGTCATCCTGGCCGCCTGCGCCGCCCTCCCCCTGCGCGCCGCCGTCGCCCACCGCACGGTCCGGCTGGCGGCCCCGCGCGAGGACATCACCTCGGTACGGCCGTCCCGGCGCCGTACGGTCGCCGAGCTGACCCTGCTGGTGCTGGCCGCCGGCGCGGTGGCCACCCTGCGCCGGCGCGGCACGTCGGGCGACCAGCTGACGGCCGTGGCCCCCGTCCTGGTCGGTGTCATCGCCGCGTTCGTGCTGCTGCGCGTGTACCCGCTGCTGCTGCGCCGCCTGTCCGGCCCCGCCGGACGGCTCCGCGGCGCGGTCGGCCACCTCTCCCTGGCCCGCGCCGGCCGCACCCAGGGTTCCGCGGTGCTCCCGCTCCTCGCCCTGCTGACCGCGCTGACCACGGCGGCGTTCGGCGGCTCGGTGCTGGCGGGCGTGGCCGAGGCCCGCGACCGGGCGGCCCTCCTCACGGTCGGCGCGGACGCCCGCGCGGACGCGGGCGTCCCCCTGCCCGCCGACGCCCCCGCCCGGGCCCGCGCGGTCCCCGGGGTCCGCGCGGTGACCCCCGTCAGCATCGCGTACGAGGCGAAACCGGAGGACGGCGCTAACGCGGTGCCCCTGGTGGGCGTCGACCCGGGCGGCTATGACGCCCTGACGACGCACACCGGCCTGGGCACGTTCCCGGCCGACCGGCTGACGGCGGGAGGTCGGACCGGCACGGGGCGGGTGACGGCGGGGGGCCGGCCCGGTAGCGGGTACCTGTCCCGCAGCCACTACTCGGCAGACGGGGACCACTCCCGCACCAGCCTCCTGACGCACGGGGACCACGCACGCATCAGCCCCCTGACAGACGGAGACCACTCCCGCACCAGCCCCCCGACAGACGGGGACCACTCCCGCACCAGTCCCCCGGCAGACGGAGACCACTCCCGCACCAGCCCCCTGACGGCCAAGGCCCACCCCGCCACCGGCCCCCTGACGGCCAAGGCCCGCCCCGGCGCCGGCCGCCTCGCGGGCGAGACCCGTTCCGGGCCCCTCCCCGCCGTCGCCTCCCCCTCCGTCGCCTCCTCGTACGGCACCCGGCGGCCGTTCCTGGTGCGGCTGGAGGACGGCAGCGCGGTCACCGTGCGGATCGTCCTGGTCCGCGACCGCACGCCGGCCGTCTCCGGTCCCGACTTCCTCGTCGTGGACCGGGCGGGCCTGCCCGCCCCGGCGAGCCGCCCCACGACCCTGCTGCTCACCGGCGGCCACGTGGACGCGCACGCCCTGCGGAAGGCCGTGGGAGGCTCGGCCACCGTACGGCTGCGGGCCGAGGAACGCGCCCGGTACGCCGACTCGCCCGTCCAGTCCGGCGCCGAGCGCGTCTACACGGCGGCCGTCGTCACGGGGGCCGGCTTCGCCGTGCTGGCCCTGCTGCTGTCGCTGCTCCGGGCCGCCCCCGAACGCTCCGCGCTGCTGGCCCGCCTCCGCACGATGGGCCTCACCCGAACCGAGTCCCGCCGCCTGCTGGTCCTCGAATCCCTGCCCCAGGCCCTCCTGGCGGCCCTGGGCGGCACCCTGACCGGCTGGACCGCGATCCGCCTCCTCGCGCCCGGCGTCGACCTGACAGCCGTCGCCTTCCCGTCCGCCCAGACCCCCGTGACCGGGATCCGCCTCCACCCGGACACCTGGTCGCTGCTGCTCCCGGCACTCGCCGTGGTGACGGTGGCGGTGGGAGTGGCGGCGCTCCAGGCCTGGTGGACGGCGAGGCGGGGCTCGGTGACGGAACTACGGGCGGGGGACGGCCGATGACCCCCCGCAGGGCACCCGGCCGGCACCGGCCGGCGACCCCACCCCCGCCCGGCACGGACACGGCGTACCCGCAGGAGACCCCATGACGACCGACCCGAGCCTGACCGAGCTGGCCAACCGCGTCACCGAGGCCGGAGCGAACCCGGCCTACGGCCACGACGCCCTGATCACCTGCGACCGCCTCGTCCGCGTCTTCACCACCGCCGGGACAGAGGTGCAGGCCCTCCAGGGACTGGACCTCCTCGTCCGCGAGGGCGAACTGATGGCGCTGGTCGGCGCGTCCGGGAGCGGCAAGTCCACCCTGATGAACATCCTCGCCGGCCTGGACACCCCCACCGCCGGCGCGGCCCGCGTCGCCGGCCGCGACCTGCTCACCATGACCGCCGCCGACCGTCTCGCCTACCGCCGCGAGGTCGTCGGCTTCGTCTGGCAGCAGACCGCCCGCAACCTCCTGCCCTACCTCACCGCGGCCCAGAACGTCGCGCTCCCCCTCCAGCTCTCCCGCACCCGCAAGGGCCGCCGCGCCCGTACCGAACGCGCCCTGGAACTCCTGGAGTTGCTCCAGGTGGCCGACTGCCGCGACCGCCGCCCGCAGCAGATGTCCGGCGGCCAGCAGCAGCGCGTGGCGATCGCCGTGGCCCTCGCCAACGGCCCGGCCGTCCTGCTCGCCGACGAACCCACCGGCGAACTCGACTCCCAGACGGCCGCGCAGATCTTCGACGCCTTCCGCACGGCCAACGAGGTCCTGGGCACCACGATCGTCATCGTCACGCACGACCAGGCGGTGGCGGGCGAGGTCCGCCGTACGGTGGCGATCCGGGACGGCCGGACCTCCACCGAGGTGCTGCGCCGCAGCGAGATCGACGCGGCGACCGGCCACGAGACGGTCGTGGCCCGCGAGTACGCCATGCTCGACCGCGCGGGCCGCCTCCAGCTGCCCGCCGACTACCTCCGCGCCCTGGACATGCGCGACCGCGTGGCCCTGGAACTGGAGTCCGACCACATCGGCGTATGGCCCGACGACACACCATGAGCGGAACCACCGGGTTCAGCACACACCGACCCGCCTGGCCCCGCACACGCCGGCCGGCCCTGCTCAGCGCACACTGACCCCGAAGGCCCCGAGCAGTCCCGTCTGCCGCACGGCCACCGAGCCGTACGGCGTACGCAGCCGCAGCCACGCCCCCGAGGAGAACAGCCCGATGCCGCCCGGTTCACCGCCGGGCCGCAGGAAGCCCAGTGACTGGGCCGCGTGCACGGCCCGTACCGGCAGCCGGGTGCCCGCGATCTGCCGGGACCAGATGTCCTGCCCGATCCGGTCCAGCTCCGCGCGGGTACGCCCGTGCGGCCCCAGCTCCTCGGTGCGCGAGCGGAATTCGGCCACCGCGGCGGCGACCGTGGCACGCAGTGCGTCGGGCACCGGCAGTCCCGGCTCGGGCCGCCAGCCGGCGCGCGGCGGCAGCACCCCGGCCCACGGCGGTCCGGTGACCGCGCCGGGGACGGCGGCGGTGGCCGCGCGCTCGTCCACGGACTCCAGGAACTCACCGGCGGAGACGGTCACGTCGAGGGTGACGTCGAGCCCGTCCTCGTAGGGCTTGGCCAGCCGCACCGCGCGGACGGCCAGCACCTCGAAGGACGGTGGCCGGCCGAAGACGGCGAGTGCGGTGCCGGCCGCCTGCAGCCGCACCGCGGCCCCACGGTCGAAGTGGAGCAGCCGGGAGAGGAAGGCGGCGAGGTCCGCCGCCTCCGTCTCGTCGGCCAGGTGCAGCACGGTCATGCCGCGACGGCCTCGCCTTCGGGATCGGGCTCTGCGTCCGCGGGGCCCTCGGCGGTGTCCATGTACTCGCGGAGGAACTCACGCTCCTCCGCGGTGATCCGCCGCGGGCGCTGGGCGTCGAAGTCGAACGGCACGATGACCGTCGACGCCCGCACGTACACGAGGTCCCCGTCCTTCACCTCGTAGGTGAGCGTGAAGGACGCGGCCTTGATCTCGGTGACCCACAGCTCGACGTCCACCGGCTCGTGCCGGTGGACGAGCTGCCGCTTGTAGTCGATCTCGTGGCGCGCCACCACGGACCCCTGCTTGAAGTCCTTGTCCGGGCGGAACAGGAAGTCGATCCGGGCTTCCTCCAGGTAGCGGAGGAACACCACGTTGTTGACGTGGCCGTACGCGTCCATGTCCGCCCAGCGCAACGGGCAGCGGTAGATGTGGCGCAAGACCGATCAGCCCCGGGTCAGCTTCTTGTAGGTGGCGCGGTGCGGACGCGCGGCGTCGGCACCGAGCCGCTCGATCTTGTTCTTCTCGTACGACTCGAAGTTGCCCTCGAACCAGAACCACTTCGACTCGCCCTCGTAGGCGAGGATGTGCGTCGCCACGCGGTCGAGGAACCACCGGTCGTGGGAGACGACGACGGCGCAGCCGGGGAAGTCCAGCAGGGCGTTCTCCAGGCTGGAGAGCGTCTCGACGTCGAGGTCGTTGGTGGGCTCGTCGAGGAGCAGCAGGTTGCCGCCCTGCTTCAGGGTCAGCGCCAGGTTGAGCCGGTTGCGCTCACCGCCGGAGAGGACCCCGGCCGGCTTCTGCTGGTCCGGGCCCTTGAACCCGAAGGCCGACACGTACGCCCGGCTCGGCATCTCGACCTGGCCGACGTTGATGTAGTCGAGCCCGTCGGACACGACCTCCCACAGCGTCTTCTTCGGGTCGATGTTCTCGCGGCTCTGGTCGACGTAGGAGATCTTGACGGTGTCGCCGACCTTGATGTCACCCGAGTCAGGCGTCTCCAGGCCCTGGATCATCTTGAAGAGGGTGGTCTTGCCGGCGCCGTTCGGACCGATCACCCCCACGATGCCGTTGCGCGGCAGCGTGAAGGACAGCCCGTCCACGAGGATCTTCTCGCCGAAGCCCTTGTGCAGGTCGTTGACCTCGACGACGACGTTGCCCAGGCGCGGGCCCGGCGGGATCTGGATCTCCTCGAAGTCCAGCTTCCGCATCTTGTCGGCCTCGGCGGCCATCTCCTCGTACCGCGCGAGACGGGCCTTGGACTTGGCCTGGCGCCCCTTGGCGTTCGACCGCACCCACTCCAGCTCTTCCTTGAGCCGCTTCTGGCGCTTGGCGTCCTTCTGGCCCTCGACCTTGAGGCGGGCGGCCTTGGTCTCCAGGTAGGTGGAGTAGTTGCCCTGGTACGGGTAGGCGCGCCCGCGGTCGAGCTCCAGGATCCACTCGGCCACGTTGTCCAGGAAGTACCGGTCGTGGGTGATCGCCACGACGGTGCCCGGGTACTTGGCCAGGTGCTGCTCCAGCCAGTTCACCGACTCGGCGTCGAGGTGGTTGGTGGGCTCGTCCAGGAGCAGCAGGTCGGGCTGTTCCAGCAGCAGCTTGCAGAGCGCGACGCGGCGCTTCTCACCACCGGAGAGGTTGGTCACGGCCCAGTCGCCGGGCGGGCAGCCCAGCGCGTCCATGGCCTGCTCGAGCTGGGCGTCGAGGTCCCACGCGTTCGCGTGGTCCAGGTCCTCCTGGAGCTTGCCCATCTCGTCGAGCAGCGCGTCGGAGTAGTCGGTCGCCATCAGCTCGGCGATCTCGTTGAACCGGTCGAGCTTGCCCTTGATCTCGGCGACACCCTCCTGGACGTTCTCCAGGACGGTCTTCTCCTCGTTCAACGGGGGCTCCTGGAGCAGGATGCCGACGCTGTAGCCGGGCGAGAGGAAGGCGTCACCGTTGGACGGCTGCTCCAGCCCCGCCATGATCTTCAGCACGGTCGACTTACCGGCACCGTTCGGGCCGACGACGCCGATCTTCGCCCCGGGGAGGAAGTTCAGGGTGACGTCATCGAGGATCACCTTGTCGCCGTGCGCCTTGCGCGCCTTGCGCATGGTGTAAATGAACTCAGCCAAGAGAAACCGTCCGGCAGCTTGAAATCTGGCAGTGGGCAGATACACCCCATCTTGCCTGACGGCTACCCCTGGGGGGAAACCCGTCGGGCCCGGGCGTGCTGACCTGGGGTTTCGCTGCTGCGGGCTGCGGCTCGTCTGTCACTGCCGGTCGCCGTTGGCCGGCCTCGGGGCTCTGGCACGGCCCACGCCCGGGTGAGTCTCTGCTGTCAGTACGTGCGGCTGTGGTCCGTTCGCCGTCGGGGGCCACGCTCTGGAGAGGGGCTTTGGGAGCCAAGCCGGGACTGCTGGTGACGCCGACGGGGACGTGCCGCGGTTGCCGCGGCAGGCGGTCGTCCGGACCGCGCCCCGGACGACCGCCCTTATGCGGCGGCTCCACCCGGCTGGGAGACCGAGGAACGCGCGGGCTCGGATCTCGGGGCCGGCGTCTCTCCCCCCGGAGGGAACGGCGTGCGTGGCCAGCCCGCCGGGCGTGGACGTCATCGGCGACCAGCGAGTGATGATCGACGTCCCGTCCGGGCTCCCGGAACACCTCGTGGCGGCGGACAGCGGGATCATCGAGAACACCGGCGAACCCCTCCCCTGCGAACTGCCCTGCTCGGCCGGCGACCGCCATCGAGCGGTACGGGTTCCACGTTCGGGACGGCTCATTGACCGAGCGCGACGGCCTCTGACTCACGACCAGGTAGCGCTGTCGTACGCGGTAGCGCGGTCGTGCGCGACACGAGGCTGCTTCCGAACTATCGCGAACTCACTCCAGCGTCCTGGTGCCGCCCCGTCTTCGCCGAGGACGCCGCCGCGCGCCGCCGCCCGCTCATCAGTCGTGCCATCACCGTGCCCACCAGGACCGGAACGGTCGCGAGCACGGTCCACCACGGGAGGTCGAGCCACACCGAGACGGCCCCCACCCCGACGCCGACGCCGATGTTGGTGAAGGCCAGCCACCTGCCGTACGGCTCCCAGACGAGGGGCGCGTAGGCGGTGGGCTTGGCCAGGCGGACCGCGCCGAACACCAGCGACTGGGCCGCGAGGAGTGCGAGGAGGACGCCCAGGGCGGCGTTTCCCGAGAGCTCGTCGCGGGGTGCGTCGGAGGTGTGCTGGCGGACGCCGTCCTTGCTGAGGGCGACGATGTCGCCGCGCCAGCCGGTGGCGGTGACCTCGTCGCCCCGGTGCAGCGTGTCGAAGAGGGGCCTGGAGTCGCTGAACCGCACGATCGTCTGCCGCGAGGCGTCGCCCTGCTCCCTGAGGGTCGCCTCGTAGACCGTGACCTTTCCCGTGAACGTGGACTCGGTCCTCGTGACGGTGAACTGCCCGGTCAGGAGGCAGTCCGCCGCAGCCGCCGCACGCGGTGACGCCTGCGCGGGGCACGGCTCAGCCGCCCGGTACTGCTCGTAGCGCTCCTGCTGACCCGGCACCCACACCGTGAACGCCAAATAGCTCAGCGCGGCCGCCGTCAGGGACAGCACGATCAGCGCCGCGCCCGTGAGCCGCACCCGGCTCGCTGACTCCCTGTCGGGACTGCCCTTCTCGCCGGCAGTGGCCCACGCCCGCTCTTCCATCGCCGCCCCCTCGCTCCTGCGTCCATGAGCTGAAGCAGGCATAGCACGGGGGTGGGGGCAGAGGGTGACGAGGTACACGTTCCCCGTGGCTGCTCACACGGTCTGGTACGACCGCCCGCCAGACCCTCCCTGACTCACGCGCCGGGAGCGCGGAAGGCGACCTGCCGGCCGGCGGCCTCGTCGACCTCCTCCAGTGTGAGGAGGGGAGTGGCCCGGGTGTGCAGGGCACCGCTCGCCTTGACGGTGAGGCTGACGGCGGCCATCGACACCGGGTCGGGGAGGTCGATGAAACACCAGGTCGTCCTCGCCGAAGGCGAAGTACATGGCCTCCACCGTCCCGCCGAGGTCGGCGACGACTCGGTCGACGGCGTCGCGACGGCCGCTGGCGCCTTCCTTGAGCAGCCCCTTCGTACCCTCTGGCGTGTAGGTGGCCTGGATGAGGAACTTCGGCATAGGACTGCTCCCTGTCCGCTTCTTGTCCGACAGCACCATGCCCTACCCGCTGCCACGCCGGTCGCCGCGCACCGAACGGCTCCATTCACCCGGAAGCGCCGCACTCCGCTGCTGCACCTCAGCATCACCACTGGAAGCGCCGCCCGGTGCGGACTTGCCGGAACACTCGACAGGGCTGTCAACCCGCGGCAGCGCTTCCGTCATGCCGCCGAGGGGGGCGGGCTGTGGCGGGGCGAAGCCGTACCCGACCGCGGCGAGTGGACCGTCATCCAGCAGGCCGGGCCCGCGGGTCATCCGCCGTGGGTCGACTCCCTCTTGCGCAGCACGATCAGGACCACGCCGCCGATCACCACCAGCCCGATGGCCACGCCCGCGATCATGGGAGTGATCATCGAGCCACCGGTGGCGGCCAGGTTGGTGGTGTCCGCGGTGTTTCCGCCCACGGTGACCGGGCTGGGCTCGGTGTGGAGCTGGGCCGTCTCCGTCGTGATCGTGCCCTGCGTCTTGCAGTCCAGGACGCCGGTGAAGCGGTGGCTGAAGCCATGGGGGCCGGTGATCGTGAAGTCGTACGCCTGGTCCTCCTGGAGCGGTACGGTCACCGTGCGGGACGCATGCGCGGGGATCGTGTGCTCGGTGCCCATCAGGCGGAAGGTGAACGGCTCGCCGCCCGTGTTGGCCGTGGTGATGTCCACGCCGCCCTTGGCGCAGTTCTTGCGGGCCGACACCGCCGGTATGGAGCCCTTCTCCGCCCAGCCCGCCGTCGCGGTCGCGGAGACCGTGGACTCGCTGGAGCCGGCCAGGATCTGGGTCTGGCTGCGGCTCTCGGAGGCGAAGGCCCGACCCACCGGCACGGTCGTCGACGCCTGCACGCTCAGCTGGGCCGTTCCGTCCGCCGCGTCCTCGGGGATGTCGAAGAACAGCTGGCTGCCGTTCCCGGCCGAAGTGATCACCTTGCCGGTCTTGTCGATGATCCGCACCCCGCTGGTGGCCGCGTCCGCCGGCGGGCTCACCGTGACGGCGCCCGCGTTGGTGTGCACGGTCACCGGCCCGAGCAGGTCGCCCGGCCGGCCGGAGACCGCGGGCGGGTCCAGGGTGAGCGAGGCCTGCGGCTCGGCGACGCTCCGGGCGCTCTTCTCCAGATAGTCGGCGAGCTTCTCGGCCCGCGGGTCCACGGCGTCGACCTTCGCGCCGTCGGAGTAGCGCCAGATGGCCACCTGGGTGCCGGCCGCCGCGTCCTGCTCGGTCAGCCCGCTCGTTCCCGCGCGCCGCGCGAGTGCGGCGAGGTCGTTGACCTGGGGGTAGGAGTTCTGCAGGATCCACCGGATCCGGCCCGCGTCCTTGTTGGTGCCCAGCGAGGTGCCGCTCCAGGGCGTCTCCTGGTATCTGGCGTCCCGCTGGGTCGGGTTGTGGAGGTCCACGCAGTACGTCTGCAGGGTGCCGCCACCGTCCACGGACATCTCGAAAAGCCCTGCGGACACCCGCTGGTCGCCGCCGTCCTCGTGGATCACGGCCTCGCCGTAGGTCTTCAGACCGTTGATCGTCGCCGTCGCGCCGCCCTGGGTCTGCGGTGTGTCCACGGCCACGGCCGTACCGGCGCCGGACAGCACGCCGGCCGCCACCAGGCCGGTCACCGTGGCGGCGGCGGCCATGCGGGCCGTTCCCGTGGACCGGCAGAACCCAGAGAGCGCAGCAAGCACAGAATTCCCCTTCGAGCAGGACCCGTTGGACGTGGGGGACGGTCCCACCAGCAGAATCGGCAGCCCCAAGGGGCACGCCCGGCATCCTATGGATCAGGCGGAGCCTCACCCGGCGGTCGGATCATCCGATGGCCGATCCGATCCGTAATCGTTATCGCCGGGACCGTCCGCGAGCTGGCCGTATCGACAAATCCACCGGTTCGTACGGCCTGTTCGGGCCGTGCGCGGGAACTTTGGGGACGGACCAGCGACAACGCGCCCAAGTGCGACCATCGCTGACGTCATGTCACCACCGCCGCTTGCTGTTCCTGTGCCTCGACTCCTCCTTCTCCCGCGCCTTGTTCCTGCTGTTCCTGGCCGTGCTGCCCCGGCTGTCCGTCCAACGGTTCCGTCGGCCGCGGTGTCTCCCAGTTCGGCTCCGGGCGGGCCGCCGTCGATGGCGCCTCCGGTTTGACCGCGCGCTGGAAGAACGCCATACCGCGCGACAGGTCGTGGCCGATCGCCACGGCGTCGATGTCGGCGGAGGCCCACTGCTGCTGTCCCTGCACCTCCGTGCGCACCTTGAGCCGGCCCTGGACGACGACCGGCTGGCCCACCTCCACGCACGCGGCCACGTTGACCGCGAGCTGCCGGTTGGCCCACACGGTGAAGAAGTTGGTGTGCCCGTCCGTCCAGGCGTTCTTCTCCCGGTCCCAGTAGCGCGCGGTCACCGCGAGCCGGAACCGGGCCGACGGTCCCGTCGCCAGCTCTCGGTAGGCCGGCCGGGTCGCCACGTTCCCCACGACACAGACAGTGGTCTCGTTCACTTCGATCGCTCCCCTCCCCCGCCCTGCCCCTTCCGGCCGGACGGGCACGCGTACGGGCCCGTCCCGTACGGCTGCGTCTGCCGTGCCGGCGCGTACCTATGCCGTACGCGCCGGCACCACCCGACGACCGCCCGCACCGCCCGCCGCCTTCTCCTGGCCGGACCCGCCGTGCGATCGCCGTGCCCTCAGACTGCCTCCGCCGGGCCGAGCCCGCTGAGCGCTGTGGAGGACCGCTCCCCTGTGGAAAACCTCGCCACCCGCAGGGGTGACCACCGGCCGGCAACCGGGGTCACCCACCACGAGCGCTCGCGACACCCACCCCCAGCGCTCCCGTAACCCCCGGTCAGCCACCTCCCCCGCGCTGACCAGGCTTTCTCACCTCACCTCACCTCACCCCGCTCCCGGTCCGCACGACCCTCCCGTACTGTTCACGCACCTCCCGGTACCGCAGCAGTTCCGCCGCCACCGGATCGAGCACCCGGGCCCGGCCGCAGCTCGCCGCCGCCTCCCGTAGTCGGCGTTCCGCTTCCTGGCCGTAGCGCCGCGCGGGCCCCCGTGCCGCCATCCGGCAGGCCCACTCCACCAGCGGCCCGCCGATGATCCCGCACACCATCAGCAGCACCGGGACACCCAGGTTGGGCGCCATCACCCCGGCGATCTGGCCCACGAGCCACGCACCGCCCGTGATCTGCAGCAGGGTCATCGCCGCCTGGACGAGTACGGCCACCGGCCACCAGCCCGGCCGGGGCGGACGGCCAGGCGGCAGTCCGGCCCGGGCCGCCAGGTCGTCCAGCGCCTCGGACAGCCCGTGGGAACCGCGGACGGCCGCCTCCCGCACCGCCTGGGCCCAGGGAGCGGGCAGCCCGGCCGAGGCACGGTCGGACACCGTACGCACCGCCTGCTCGACGCTCTGCCGGGCCGTCGCCTCCTCGTCGGCCTGGGCGCGCACCGCGTGGCGGCCCGTCGTGGAATCGGCACGGCCCTGGTACCAGCGCCACAGCCGCAGCCAGGGCGTGCCGCAGGCGCGGTTGGCGTTGCGCAGCCAGGCGCGCTCGGCTGCCTCGCCCGCCGCGGTGGCGCCGACCGCGTCCGCGAGCCGCGCGGCGAAGTCCTCGCGCGCCTCCTCGCTGAGGCCGGCCCGTCGTCCGGTGGCGTAGACGGGCCGCAGCTCGGCGGCGGCGGTGTCGACGTCGGCCGCCACCCGGCGGGCCGCCGCGCCGCGCTCCGCCACGAACTGGCCGAGCGCCTCGCGCAGATCGCCGACACCCTCCCCGGTGAGCGCGGACAGCGCGAGCACGGTGGCGCCGGGTTCGCCGTGCTCGCCGAGCGCGATGCCGTCCTCGTCCAGCAGTCGCCGCAGGTCGTCCAGGACCTGGTCGGCGGCGTCCCCGGGCAGCCGGTCCACCTGGTTGAGGACGATGAACATGATCTCGGCGTGACCGGCCATCGGCCGCAGGTACCGCTCGTGCAGGACGGCATCGGCGTACTTCTCCGGGTCCACGACCCAGATGACCGCGTCGACCAGTTTCAGGATCCGGTCCACCTGTTCCCGGTGCTGTACGGCGGCCGAGTCGTGGTCGGGCAGGTCCACCAGGACCAGTCCGCGAAGCTGCCCCTCGGTGTCGGGGCCGTGCAGCGGGCGGCGGCGCAGCCGGCCCGGGATGCCCAGCCGGTCGATGAGGCCCGCCGCGCCGTCGCTCCAGCTGCACGCGATGGGTGCGGCCGTGGTCGGGCGTCGTACGCCGGTCTCCGAGATGGGCACTCCGGCGAGCGCGTTGAACAGCTGGGACTTGCCGCTGCCGGTCGCTCCGGCGAGGGCGACGACGGTGTGCCGCCCGGAGAGCTTGCGGCGCGCGGCGGCCTCGTCCAGGACGCGCCCGGCCTCGGCGAGGGTGCTGCTGTCCAGTCGGGTGCGGGAGAGCCCGACGAGTTCGCGCAGGGCGTCCAGGCGGGAGCGCAGCGGGCCGTCGTACGCCAGCGGGGCGGGGGTGTGGCTGCCCGGCCCGCGGTGCGCGGGTTCCGCGGCGGAGGCGCGCTCGGCGGCGAGGGCGGCGGCGCTGGCGTCGGTGACGCGCCGCGCGATGAGACCGTCGTCCCAGGCACCGGCGGAGTCGGCCTTGCCGTCGGCACTGCTGTCGGTGCCTTTCGTGGTGTCGGCGCTTTTCGTGGTGCTGGTCCCGTGCGCCGTACCCGTGCCGTTCGCCGTACCCGTGCCGTTCGCCGTAACGGTGCCGTCCGCGGTAGCGGAGTCGGTCGTGGCGGTGGTCTTGGGAGGCGTGCCGTCGGGGGCGGGGCGGGGCTTCGGCGAGTGGGGCTGTGACCGGGGTACGGAGACGCCGCCGTCCTCGGCGCTGTGCCCGCGCGCGCGGCGGTCACGATCGGGGGTGCGGTCGCGTGCGCCGTGCGCGCCTTGCGCGCCGTGTCCACCGCCTGCACCGTCTCGGTCGCGTTCGTCGCGGCCGGCGCTCTCGTCCTTCACGCGCGCGGGGGCCCCGCCGCCGGCGTCCGGGCCCTGGCCGCGCGCCCCTTCCAGACCCTTGACCTGGCCTCCACCCAGGCCCTTCGACCCCCTGCTGTGGCCCCTTTCCGGACCGTCGTCCTCGCCTCTGCCGCCGCCCTCCCCGTTCCCCTCGCCCTCGTCCCCGGAGAGGGCGACGGTGGCCGGTCGTGGGGCGACCGCGCGGTGATCGGTGCCGGGACCGTCGTCACCGCGCTTGCCTTTGACGAGGTCCAGCCGGGCTTCCGGGAGGCCACCCGCGCGCTCGGCGCCGCCCTCGGGCCCGCGCTCGGCACCGCCCCCGGGGCCCGAGCCGGGGTGACCACCGTGCTCCCCGGGCTCCGCGTCACCGCTGTCGCTGCCGTGGTCGATGCGCCTCCTGTGATCGGTGTGATCGGTGTGGTCGTGGTCAGTGACGGCGGTCACCGGTCACCTCTCCTTCTGCAGTACGGACAGCGCGGCGATGAGTTCGGCCTGGGGCTCGGGATGGACGTCCAGGGCGTCGAGCGGGGCGAGGCGCCGCTCGCGTTCGCGCTGCATGACGCGGTCCACGTGTTCGACGAGCAGCCGGCCGGCCCGGTCGCGCAGCCGCAGCACGCCGTGGGCCCCGAGCCGCTCGGCGAGCCCCTCGCCCGCGGTGCGCGCCCGGCGCCCGCCGAGCACGGCCGTGGCGACGAGGGCGGAGACGACCTCCGGGTCGGGTGCGCCGGTCCGCTCCAGCACGCGTACCTCGTCCTCGGCGTACTCCTCCAGCTCGCGCCGCCAGCGCCGGGCCGCGAGCCCGATGCGGTGCTCGGCGCTCTCCAGGGAGGCCTTCCGCTCGGCGAGCCTCGGGGCGTCGGCGGCGGGCTCGCGCCGCCAGGCGTCGTCGACGCGCTCGTCGGCGGCGGTCACGGCGCACAGCAGCAGGGCGGCCAGGCTGTCCACGAGGGCGTCCAGGAGTTCCCCGGCGGTGCAGTCCAGGGGGAAGGCGCGCCAGCGTTTGAGGGCGTCCCCGGCGAGTACGGCGCCGGACTGGAGCCGGGCCCGCACGCGCGCGTGCTCCTTGTCGTACGCGGTCTCGACGGCGGAGGTGAGCCGGCAGGCCGCGGCGTACTGGGCGGCGGCGGCGCCGGCCAGCTCGGGCAGGCGGGACTTGAGCGAGTCGAGGACGCCGTAGGCCGTACGGGCCACGACGTGGTGGCGGGCCGCGGGATCCTGGGCGTGGTGGACGAGCCAGCTCTTCAGGGGCGCGACGGCGGTGGTGGGCAGCAGCCCGGCGCCCCAGGCGGATTCGGGCAGTTCGGGCACGGTGAAGCGGGGTACGTCACCGAGCCCGGCCTTGGTGAGCAGGGCCGCGTACTGCCGGGAGACCTCGGAGACGACCTGGTGGGGCACCCGGTCCAGGACGGTGACCAGGGTCGCGTCGTACTCCTTGGCGGTGCGCAGCAGGTGCCAGGGGACGGCGTCGGCGTAGCGGGCGGCGGTCGTGACCATGATCCAGATGTCGGCGGCGCAGATCAGCTCGGCGGCGAGAACGCGGTTCTCGGCGATCAGCGAGTCGACGTCCGGGGCGTCGAGGAGGGCGAGCCCGCGCGGGAGGGTGTCGGCGGTCTCGACGCGCAGCACGCGCGCGGGGTCCTCGTCGGTGAGCAGAAGCTCGTCGGCGGGGTCCTGGTGGGGCACCCACACGCGGGTGAGGTGGGGCAGCACACGCATCCCGCTGAACCAGTGATGATCCTCCGGATGGCAGACAAGGACCGGCGTCCGGGTGGTCGGCCGGAGCACACCGGCCTCGCTGACCCGCCGGCCGACCAGGGAGTTCACGAGCGTGGACTTGCCCGCGCCGGTGGAGCCGCCGATGACGGCCAGCAGCGGTGCCTCGGGCTGCCGTAGGCGGGGTACCAGATAGTCGTCGAGTTGCGCGAGGAGTTCGTCGCGGTTGGCACGCGCGCGTGGCGCCCCCGCGAGGGGCAGCGGAAAGCGTGCGGCGGCGACACGGTCGCGCAGAGCGGAGAGTGTGTCGAGCAGCTGAGGCCGTACGTCCAAGGTCACCACATGCGAAGAATGCCCAATTTTAGGGGAATTCTGAAGCATATAGACATGTCTGCGCGCCGACGGAACAGAACGGACGGAAGGGATGACCGGGACACGCGCACAGTCCAGGCATAACGAGTGCACAACACCCGGTGCGTCAGGCGCCAAAAGCGGTGCACGATTCGTACCTGCCTGCGATTATCAGGACCGCTTCACCGAACCTCCACATCGAGCCACGGAGGCGAAGCGACAGGGTCGAGGAACCGGGAGCCCTATCCTTGACCCCGGCAACGTCACGGGTCAGCCCTCACCAGGGCACCAAGCACGAGGCCACCCCACCGGCCCCCGTAGCTCAGTGGATAGAGCAGGCGCCTTCTAAGCGCTTGGCCGCAGGTTCGAGTCCTGCCGGGGGCGCCAGTCTCCGCCCTCCCGCTCGGGAGGGCTTTTTGCAGGTCAGAGCGGATGTCCGTGGGTACGACGAAGCCCCAGACACCCTCTTGATGATCAAGGGCAGACTCCGGGGCTGTCCGGCTGTCACCGTGTTTTCGCGGGTGGCCGTGTCGAATACGTGTCGAAGTTCTCGACCGGCCGAAGATCAGCCGGCGCCCGGCACCTCCGCCTCCGGAAGGTCACCCGCAGCTTCCAGCCGCCGCTTCAGGTCCGGCAGCTGCCCGTCGATGCACCGGGCGTAAGTCGCCAGCAGCACGGCGACGCTGTTCCCGGCCCACTCGGCCACCTGAGCGGGCGGGATGCCGTCGTTGAGCCACTTCGTCAGGCGCGTGATCCGGTTGTCGTAAACGCGTCGTCCGGTGGGTGACTCAAAGACGTGCGGGGGCAGTACGGCCTTACGCGCACTGCGCCACGCCCGGCGGATGACGGAGCCGGCGAGGATCCCACCGAACTCACCCTGGAAGAGCAGATCACCCGGCTGGAGCTGTTCATCGGCGATGTGCTGCCGCAGGATGCGCGTGAGGGCCGGATGCCCTGGCACGGTGCGTGTCTCGCCCTCCGCGCGGCCTTTGAGGTCGCGTTGCTCGTGGATCTCCCCCGTATCGGTCCACTGCCTCCCGACCTCAGGGGTAGCTGTGTGGATCAGCAGCTCGCACCACTGGTCGTCGGCGTCGGATTCCGGCAGGGTCACGTCCTCCACCCGCATGGCTACGGCTTCCTCGGGCCGGGGGCCGCAGTAGTACAGCGTGGCGAAGAAGGCGTGGAGCCGCTTGCCGCCCCGCGGCCGACGCCGGATCCAGTCGAGGATGGCCGCCGCCTGCTCGGGATTCAGCAAGGACCGCTTGTCCACGGCGTTCGTGGTTTTCGTGACCGCCGTCGACTCCTTGCCCTTGGGAAGGGGGTTGGCCCGAAGGATGCGCCGCCGGATCGCGTACTTCATGGCGACGTTGAGGATCCGGCGGTTGCGCTTCCGGGACCAGGCCGCCGCTTGCTTGCCGTCGAGGCGGGTGTCGATGGCTTGCAGGACCTGGTCGACCTTCTCCGGGTCCTCCCAGGCGGAGACGGGCAGGGAATTCCGCTCGACCCACTTCAGGATGGCCACCACGTCTCGGGGCGCGTCCGGGCGTCGGTTCGTGTTGAACGCCCACTCACGCAGCGCGGTGCGTACGGCCGCAGGGGCGAACTGGGTGGGCTTGGCCCGCAGCAGCGCGATGGTGGTCGCCGTCATGGTCTTGGCGATGTTCTTGCGACTGTTGCCGCCGAGTTGAGACCAGCGGGCGTCCACGTACTCGACGGCGAACTTGTACCAGCTCATGGCAGCCGACTTGGAGCGATGGGACACCGGGAGACCCGTGGCGACGACGAAGGCCTCGCCCTTGCCCGTGGCCCGGATGAGTTCCGAGCGGAAGCCCTCGGCGAGCGCGACGGTGTTGAAGGGCTCACGCCAGCGCTTGCCCGCGACCACCCAACGCACGGTGTACGTGGTCTTCCGGGCGCCCTTGTAGGTGAGGATCTTGTAGATCTTCACGTCGTACGTCGTCTCCATCAGGCGGCGTCCTCGCGGTCGTCGAGCCAGTGATCGAGGTCGCTCCGCCGGATCCGGAGGTCGCCGTTCGGGAGCTTGATGCAGCGCGGCGCACGGCGCTTGGCCCGCCAGTCGTAGAAGGTCGAGCGGGAGATGGCCAGTTCCTCGCAGACCTCCGCGAGGGTGAGCATGGTGCGTCGTGACCGGATGGCCGTGGTCATTCCGTGCTCCCTTCGTGCAGGAGGGCGTCGCGGGCGGTTTCGCGGTTGGTCTGGAGGTCACGGGCGATGGTCGCGGCGAGTGCGGCTTCACCCGGGGTGTGGCCGTGGCCGGCGTACTGCCAGTCCGCCAGGACGAGGACGGTGTCCGGCTCGCGGTCGTCGAGGCCGAGGACGGATGCCTCTTGGGCTGCGCGGTAGTCGGCTCGTTCCTGACGGAGGGCGCCGAGGGTGGTGGAGTAGGTGCGCGACTTGGACGAGAAGTGCCCGCGGAAGCCGAGCATGTGGGCCCAGGCCCAGAGGCGCCGGTCCGGGTAGAGGCTGTCCAGGTCGCGGCACGCGGTGATGAGCCGCCGGGTGTGGTCGGGGACCTGGTGGCGGTCGAGTTCGGCGAGTTCGCCGATACGGCGGTCCAGGGTGCCGGTGTTCTCGGCGGCCTTGGTCGCGTACTTGGCCACATACGAGGCGACGGCCTGCTCGGTGATGTCGGAGCCGTCACCGAACGCCTTGACCGGGCGGACGTCAAACTGTCGGCCCCAGCGGAAGGTACGGGCGGGCTCGTCACCGGCAGCCGGGACCGACACGGACGTGTACGAGTGCGCTGCGGCGGCACGAACCGCGTCCGTGAGGAGGTCGATCGTGGCCCAGACGGGCGGGGGTGTCCCGGGCCCCTCCGGGCCGTCGAGGCGTACGACGGCGTGGAAGTGCAGGGCGCCGCGCTTCTGGAACTCGGCAACCTTGCCGTACGAGACGCGGAGGTGTTCGGAGAGTTCCCGGCGGGGCAGGCCGACGCGGGCGGCGAGTTCGCGGCGGAGTCGCGTCGTGAAGCGCTGCCAGAGCTGACCGGCGTGGTTGTTGAACAGCACGGCGCCCGCGTAGTCGTAGCTGTCCGGGTCGAGGGCGGTGCCCAGCTCCGGAGCGTCGGACGCGTGCGGGGTGCCGCAGCGGCAGGTGCCGTGATCGGGGCGGTTGTGGACCGTGCCGAACGAGGGGGCCGTGAGGGTGGCGAAGACGCGCGGGTGATCGCGGACGGTGGCGGGGATGTCGCGGCGGTCGTCTCCGGCCAGGCCGGCGCGGATCAGGTGGTACGTGTCGCCCGCGTAGGTCCAGGCGCAGGACGGGCAGCGGGAGGCGCGGCGGTTGCCGCAGGCGAGGCGGAGGCGTCCGCCCGGCTCCTTCTCGGTGGAGTAGTGGTGCAGGGTCTCGCCGGTGGTCTTGTCCTTGTGGAGAACCCAGCCGGTGAGGTGGATCGGGTCGGAGCAGCCGCCGGTGCGGCGGATCTGGTCCTCCCAGCGGGTGTAGTCCGAGGCCGAGGCCACCCGGAGCACGTCCCCGAGAGTGATCGGGTCAAGCAATGTGTCGGGCATGGGCGCACTCGGTGTCGCGGGTGAGGCGCGGTGGGCCATGCTTGGGGTTCCTTCCGGTTGCGAGATCGGACAGGGACGGCGCCCGGGCGGCGGATGCTTGGCGGTATCGAGGCCGCCCGGGTGCCGGTCAGCGACGCTTGGCGTCGGAGGCGAGCAGGGAGCGCAGGACGACCGCGCAGACGGCGACCGAGGCTCCGGTGATGGCGACCGCCAGGAGCAGGGAGACCAGGACGGCTCCGAGCACCAGGACGACGGCCGTGCCGCCGCCGACGAGGGCGAGGGCGGTGCCGGGGGTGAGCTGGACCGTGGGCCGGACCGGCGTGGGAGGCGTCGGGGCGACCGGCGGGGTCCCCGCGTTCGAGATGATGGCGGTCGGCTCGACGACGGGCGGTGTGCCGAGCCCGGTCGGCGTGGGCATGGTCGGGATCTTCGGGCGGAACATCGGTGGTCTCCTCTCGCGGGCTGGTTACTTGACGAGGGCGTTGATGGCCGGGGCGAGGACGCTGTCGGCGAGGAGGAAGCCGCCGAGCAGGAGGACGGCGATGAGCCAGGCGGGCGGGCGGATGAGCTTGACGCCGAGGTAGCCGACGACGAGCAGCGCGAGCCAGAGCGGGACCTGCATGGCGGATGTCTCCTAGCGGACGCGGCAGCGGTGGGTGCGGGCGGCGAGCTGGGCCGCGGACTGGCTGGAGTAGTCGGCGGACCAGCCGCAGCCGTCGGAGCTGCACACGGCGGCGTGCTTGGTGTGGCCGTTGCGGTCGCGGTGCGTGCCGATCTGCACCGGGCCGATGCGCATCACGGAGTGGAAGTGGTCGCGGGCGGGCATGTCAGTCGGTTTCCTCTCGGGTCGTGGTCGGGCCGGGGAAGCCGGCACGGATGCCGGCGGCGGTGGCCGGGTCGGCGGTGAGGCGGGCGGCTTCCTCGGCGAGCAGGTGGGCGAGGAAGGGCCGGTTGGCGGCGGCCATCTCACGGGCGCCGTCGAGGTAGTCGGAGGCGGTCAGGTCGGCCGGGTCACGGATCACTGGTCTTCCTCTCTCGCCGATCAGGCGAGGTGGGCGGCGATGGCGTCGGCGAGGTGGGGCGGGACGCCGAGGCGGGAGCGCAGGGTGTCGGGGTCGATCGGGGCCCCGGTACGGGCGCGGTACTCGTCGGCGACTTTGCGGGCGTGGTCGACGAGGACGGCGGGGACCTGTGGGGCGGAGGCCGGGGCGGGAGCTTGGTCCGAAGGGGACGGGGCCGCGTCAGGCTCGGGTACGGCGTCTGTGGCCGAAGCGGCTTCGGCGTCCGGTACCGGCTGCTGAGCCGGAGGCTCCGCGCCCTCGGCCTCCGCGACGGGTGCCGGCGGAAGCGGCTCCGACTCCGCAGCCGACGAGTGAGCGAGGAGCGTGCCGCCGAGGAAGGCAAGAGCAGGCCATCCGGCGATGCCGAGGCGGAGCAAGGCGGGCGGGTCGGTCAGGTCGAGGAACCCGGCGGTGGCGACATTGGCACCGAGCGAGGCGCAGAGCGCGACCAGGAACCAGCACCAGGCCAGCCGGGACGGGCCCTCACTGCGCAGGCGCCGCCAGGCAGCCACCAGGAGGAGATCGACGCTGACCGGGTAGGCCCATGTCTTCCACCCGTTCTGTCCGGCGGCGGAGGCCAGGTCGTGCAGATGCGCGAAGGACAGGGCGCCGGCGATGACGGCCTGCACCAGGACCGCGTCGACGCGGAGGCCGTGACGGGCGCCCATCAGGAGTCACCCGGGTAGGCGGGGCCGCCGTCGGGGTCGTAGCCGTCCGGGAACACGCCGGGCGGCGGCTCCGGCAGGGAGACGGCGAGGGACGGACTGACAGCTTCCACGAAATCGAGGTCGGCGCCGGCCGTGTCGGCGTAGAGGGCGAGTTGGCCGAGCAGGAGTACGGTCCGGGCGAAGTCCTCGCAGTTCGGGCACACAGCGGGATCTCCCTTCTTCGGGCATGGCGGGGGTAGGGACTTGACGCGAAGGCGGTCACGCCGACCGGTGTGAATCCGAGAAGTCAGGCGGTGGCCGGGGACGGCTTGGCCATCGGCGAGGAAGCGTCGGCCGAGCCGGAGAGAGTGGGCCGGAACGGAGCCAGCTCGGGCAGGTCCGGAGTCCGATCGGCATGCCGGTTGCAGATGTTCACGGCCTGTCGAAGCGAGGTGTGCGGGGCACGGATGCGGTGCCACCCTCCGGACGAGTCGCCCGCGATGGCGAGCCCCCGCATCTCCGCCGGGATCTGGATGGCGGCGAGCACGGCGTCCGGGGCGATGTCGCCGAAGGCCATGTTGGCGGAGGTCTCGTCGTTGACACGGTGCGCGGTACGCCCGGTGAGCTGGGCGCGGAGCATGGTGATGCCCTTGCCGAGTTCGGAGCCGAAGCGCTGCCCACAGATTTCGAGATAGATACCGGCCGCTCGGCCGAGCTGGGCGAGGCGGACCAGGGCGGTGATGATGCGGTCTCGGCGCTTCTCCTCCTCCTTGTTGGCGTAGAGGGCGAGTTCGGCAACCTCGTCGACCAGGACCACGACCGGGGTCGGGCGCAGCTCGGACGGCAGGTCCCAGATGTCGGCGGCGATCTCCGCGTCCGGCACGTCCGCGGCGAGGCGCTGCTGAGCCCGGATGACCTGATAGATGCGCTCCATCCGGACCACGAGCGCGTCCAGCACGTCGGCAGCGGTGTCGGGGTCATCGGCCAGCGCGGAGAACCGGCGGGCCAGTGGGAACAGTTCAACCCCCTGCTTGCAGTCGATGCCGACGAGGGCGACGTCCATCGGGGCAAGCCCGGCGACCAGGTTGCGCTGGTAGACGGACTTTCCGGACTCCGTGGCCCCGAGGGTGAGGGCATGAGGTATTGCCCGGTAGTCGCGGTAGTGCACCGAGCCGTCCTGCCGCAGGGCGACCGGTACCCGCATCGGCCGGGTGTCGGTCTTGGCCGGCATCTGCACCCGCTTGAGCACGTCGTAGCCGGTCATCCGCACCTCCACGACGCCGGAGCGCAGTTCCCGCGAGGTCACGCCGTACATCGAGAAGGAATGCCGGAGCCGATCCGAGGCGGCGGCGACGTCGAAGGCGTCTTGCCCAGGCCGGAGCTTGAGCCGCAGGACCAGGCCGGTACGAGTCGGCCGCAGCCGCAGGATGCGCGGAGCGCGTGGCCCCGGTATGGGCCGGTTGGTGGCACGAGCGAGGGCGAGCCGCCACCGTGCGGGTGGAACGGTCAGCCCGCACGCGTCCATGACCGAGCCGTACCGGACCAGGACCCGCACCACGGCCAGCGTGACCCCAAAGGTCAACCAGTACCAGGCGGGGCGCCGCCACCGCAGAACACCTACGGTGGCGGCGACGAGCACCAGGGCGACCGTTAAGGCGGTCATGATCAGGCCGCCTTGGGCCTTGCGGCGGCGTCGGCAAGCGAGGTGACCGCGACCGCGCGGAACGCGATGCCGTGCCGCTTCTGGCCGTTGAAGTCATTTTCCCAGGGCCGGGCGATCAGGCCGGTAAGCGCGACCGGCGTGCCCATGGCCAGTTCGCCGGTGATGCCGGGCTCCGGGACGGTGATGGAGAGGATCTCCACCTCCTCGTTCGCCGCGAACATCACGTCGACCGTCATCAGCTTGGCCCCGGTGTCGGCGTCGGTGGCGATCTCACCGGTACGACGGTCACGGACCTTGATCTGCGGGGACTTGGCAACCATCACGACCGCGCCGGAGGTGTCAACGGGAATCTGACGCACGGAGTTCACTCCTCTATAGATGCTGGACACCGCCACTCATGTATATGAGTGACGGGAAGAAGAGTGCCCGACAACTCGTGACGGGTTGACGAGAGTTGAGTGCGCGTCAGTCGACGGCGGGGATCCGATACTCGAAAACGAACTGGTCAGCGGCCATGAGGGTGTCGCACACCTCGGCCACGAGACCCGCGGTCGTACGAGCCTCACGGATCAGATGAACCACGGGCGCCCCCGGACTCAGCGCCAGCTCCGAGGCTTCCGCCTTGGAGGCCGGCCGCGCTTGCAGCGTCTCGACGAACTCCGCGAACTCGTGTCCGTGGTTTTCGAGTCGGGCGTAGATGCCACCTCCGCCGGGATTCTCGGCGAACAGCTCCGGGATGTCCTTGACGACGTCCCAGGGCAGATACGACGTCGCGGTCTCGACCGGTGTGCCGTTACGGAAGTAGAGACGCCGGCGAGCCAGCACCTGCGTACCGGCCGGAACGCCCAGCCGCTGGGCCGCATCCTCGGGCGCCTCCGTGGGCCCGATGTAGAGAACGCTGACCTTGGCGGTGGCGCCGGACTGCGCGGACTCCGCAAGATAGGCCGCCTGTCCACCCCGCCGGAGCGAACGCCGGAAGCGATCGGACGAGCGGTGCCGCACCGGAGGCCGGTTCTTCACGATCGAGCCCTTGCCGTGCCGAGTCTCGACAAGCCCACTCGCCCGCACCTCGACCATGGCTTTACGGATCGTCCCGCCGGACACGCCGTAGCGCTCGACCAGCTCAGACTCACTCGGCACCATGTCGCCAGGCTTGAGAACTCCCGCCCGGATCTGTTGCACGATCTCGTCCGCGATCTGCACGTACCGAGGTCCGGACCCGACCCCTCCAGCCGCAGTTCCCATAGTCCTTCTCTGCCTCCTATGCTCCTCTACATGAGTCAAGCACAGGAAGCGACGCCGTCTCCCCTGCACTCCGTATCCGTAGCCGGAGTGGTGGTGCGCGAGGACGGCCGCCTCCTGGCGATCCGCCGAGCCGACAACGGCACTTGGGAACTCCCCGGCGGCATCCTCGAACTCAACGAGACCCCCGAGGCCGGCGTAGCCCGTGAGGTCCTGGAGGAGACAGGCATTCACGTCGAGGTAGACGAGCTGACCGGCGTCTACAAGAACCTCACCCGCGGCATCGTGGCCCTGGTCTTCCGCTGCAAACCGTCCGGCGGCACCGAGCGCACGTCGAGCGAGTCAACGGCGGTTTCCTGGCTCACGCCCGACGAGGTCAGCGAGCGCATGTCCGAGGCCTTCGCGGTCAGACTCCTGGACGCCCTGGACGGCAACGGCCCTCACGTACGCAGCCACGACGGCAAGCGCCTCATCCCAGCGGGATAAAACCTTCTCTCCTTCATCAAGGCGGCTCGCTCCGCTCACCGCGCGCAGCCCGGCCGGTGCCCGTGCCGCGCACAGAGCAGGCAGCCACCTGATGCCAGAGAAGGGGTACGTCGTGGCTGGGGCGGTCGGCTCCGCGGCTTTACGGAGCCACTTTGGCGCGAGCCTCGAAGATCATGGCCCCAACGTCGTGCTTTACCGGGCAGGTCCACAGACTGCCCGACGCGCCGGAAGCTTACGGGGCCATGATCACTCGCGCCAAAGCAGCGCCACCCCAAAGCCGCTCCACCGACCTCTGTTTATGACGTGTCCGCGTTCCAAGCACGGCAGGCGGCCAACCAACCCGTCACATGCCGAGAGCTTGCCTAATCGCGGCTTCCGCCACCGATGTGCCAATCCGGCTAGCTACGTCGAGTGCCCACCGGCCCGCGTTCGCCAAGTGCTGGCCGACACCGCCCTCGTCTCCCTCATCTGCAGCCTCCCTTGCGGCTTGAATTTCAGCTACGGCTTGGTAATCCGATGAACTGCTTGCTGCGAGGACAAGCTGTTCCTTCAGCCGCTCGAGCTCTAGGGCCAATGCCGGCATGTCAGCAGCCAGCTGACGCTGATCTGCCTGCTGAGTGAAACCTTCGGCCTTTGCATTAGGCCCTTGAGCACCCACCTGATTCTGGGTGTTCTGAAAGTATCCGCCCGAGTATTCGTTCGCCATGACAACCTTTCCTATATTCATCGGGAAGCCCCGACTGATTAGCTGCTCAAGCTTCTCAATCCGATCGACCAGCTCTGACTCCCCCCGAGCACTTAGCTGTCCAGAAATGTTAGCCATTTCTTGTTTCACGTTACTGGCCACTCGACGCATTTGAGCCAGAGTAGCTTCCCGCTCCTCCAAGAGTGCCTCGTTTTCCCGTACAAGTTCCTCCTGGATGATCCGCTCAAATGTTCCGTCCCGCCTATCGGCTTCTTTCACTCGCGACATAAGCAAGTCATTCGCAAGAAGCTTTGTCGCGGTTTCCTCTGGCAAGTCTGCATAGGTTGCAAGATAGGCGGCGACCCGGCTAACGATCTCGTTGCGGTCGTGTCCAATTCCGCGAAACTCCGGCATTGCGAAAATTTGGGAAAACGCAGCATCAGACTGTCGACTGGAGGCCAGAAATAGCCGCAGGGCCCGCGCCAATGTGTCGGGACGCGTAACGATCCACGTACCTGATCCGTACGCTGGCGAGAGGACGTCCCGATCAAATCTACGGAGTATGTTATCTGCGCTGACGAGCAGTGCACCCGAGAATAGCGGACCCTTCCCCCTGGGCTTCTGTCGATTAGCTGTTGCTAGCCAGACAGCGACGTCATGGTCCAGAGTCGCGTACGGCTTCTCTCTGTGGGATGGGTACTTATCGGCCATGTAGGCCTTGTACTCCGCCACTAGCTCGGCCCGCTTGCGACTCTCTTCCTGCGATGTGTCCGACTCACGAAAAATAGTGAATCCCTGCTGCGCCAGAAGAAGAGGAAGGTTTGAATAACGCCCGAGGAAGATATCCACTGAGGTGGCGACTTCACTGTTGAGCTGATGGTACCTCATCTCGATACTAGACATGGCTCTTGGGTAGCTCAGCCGCGCCCGACTGAGGGCGGGAGTGTAATGCAATTGGCGCAGCCGATCCCCGGCGGCCGACATGGTCTTTTCCAGCTCGTTCAGCGTCTTTTCGTGATAGAACACCTTGAATGGGAGTTCATTTTCTTTGAGCAGGGCAAATAGCTCTGTTGAAATTGCATCATGAGGATTCGCGTGCGCCCCAATTATGCTGTAGATTACATTAGTGTCGACAAAAATGGTCAGCGCGGGAGCGTTCTTCGCAAGGCTTCCACGCGTCTCATCATCAAGGCCGAGGGCCAGAAAATTGAAGGTACTATTTACAAGTTCTGAGACATACTCTACGCGATCAACATTACGCCCGTCGAAGAATACTGCAATCGCTTGAGATATTTCAGGAAGAAGACTGTCGGCTAGGCCAGATTCGGATAGTGCCGCCTTAAGTAGGGCTTCTGGTGCATCAGTACCCGTTAGATCCGCGAATTCACTAGCAGATGGGTCGAGGAGTCTCACCGCGTCCATCCCGTGACTTAGAAATGCTTTCCCCGCGTACGCGAGCAAGCAAGACCACAGAGCATCGCTCGACTGATCCGAAACAAAATGTTCCACCTCTGCAAGCCAGGATGCCTGTGCTCTACGTTCTAGATCCTCGCCCGACTGAATCTGGTCCATTGTGGCACCATGCGCCTCGGAGCTCAAAACGTATTGGCTGCGAAAGGTGCTGTAGATCAAAGTCTTTGCTTGGACGGCACGGTCGCGTGCAGCCAAAATATCAGCCTCTGGTAGAGACAAACCAAACAGCGACTCAATGGCGCTAATCCAGTCTTCCGGCTCCCGCCAAGGCCCGTCGCCATAGACCATGGCAACGGGGAGGAGTCCATCCACCACCTGCTGGCTTCGGCCGGTTCCGGATATGGCAGCAACTTGGCACAAGCGACGAAAACGTTTAGTAAAGCGCGGGGCAACGAGCGGTGCCACTTCAGTCGCGCCTCCCCTCGTATGCACCTATGAGACAGGCTGCAACGTATGTCCACCCAGTCTCAGTCTAGGGCTTAAGTGAACATCCGTCAGCTGGACTGCCGAGTTTCGATGACCGTTGAGCGCGATGGATCACGGAGCTGTGTCTCCCTGCCGAGAGTTCGGAAGGAAGGCCGCCCAGAGTTGCGGGAAGAGCGGGAACGCCGGGGAGCCAGTCGGCCACCCATGAGGTCCCGGCAACGCTCCACCTCAGGTCAGCCGCGGAGCAAACCGCAGTTGCCTTACCCTCCCAAGCAGATCGCGTCGACGTGCGCCCGCGCGCACCCAACGATCCGGAACGCGCCTTGCCTGCTGATGGCAACCGAGACACGGTTCCTACAGCTCCGCATACTGCGTCGAGACCGAGGGGGGAAGCAGCGTGGCCAAGTGTGACGCGCCGAACAAGACTGGCGGGTGATGTCAGCGGAAGGTGGTGCCCGGCACCTCCCGATGTCCAGTCCACCAGGGACCGTGGTCAGCGTACGGTGCCACGCAACGCAAGGAGAAGAAGCGCAGAATCCGCGCGTCCAGTCATCGACGGGTTCCGATGGCGACGCCGCTGCGCTGGATCCATGTAGCTTAGGTTCTGACACAAGTTGTAGCTCAGCTTGCAGCTCGATGTCATTTCCCGCGAGGACAGCTCCGGACCACGGTCCGGCCTGGGTGCCGCCAAGCCGGACCTGTGCCCACGGAGCAGAGAGTGAGCCCGGCCGTTTAGAGGGCGGCCGGGCTCACCGCCTCACTTGCTCCACGAGAGCAACGACGGCTACGGCGAGGCTCAGCGCGGACAATGTGACTTGCCAGCGATCCGGCCCAGGCCAGTGCTTCCCTGGCCCTCTATACCGTCGGTCCCGCATTCGCTCGTTCCCTTCTTCCCAGTGCACCCTCAGCGGGTGCTCCAGTCGGTCTCTTGCCAACCGGAGGTCCATGAGGAAGGGGAACCAGCGCGTAGAGCGTAGCGCGTCAACTCGGCACTTAACGCGCTGTCTTGGCCATCGCACTCCCGTCGCACACCACGGGCAATACGTTCTCGAGGATTCGCTTGAAAACTCTCGAGCTTCCGGGATCATTTTTGACCTCCGGGTACCGGAACGGCCGTTAGACAGCCACACAGCGCTTGAGCGTGACAAGACAAGAACTTGCTCGTGAGAGTGTGATGCTCGCCACACTGTGCGGGCCGCATGGTAGAGCAGGCGCAAGAAGCACAATGAGCGAGCCTCTGGCATGGCGATCACCGGCTGATCGAATGTCAGTGCCAGGTGCTAGCTTTCGCTGCCGAAGCGAGGAAGAGGGGGACCCGTGCCGCGTCAGACCGCCGGCATCGCATGTCATAGGGAGAGCCTGGCCGCTCCTGCGCTGCAGAACCTGGTCCAGCGGACAGTGAGGGTCATCGGTGTCGCCCAGCTGCAGAGGCGAGACAAGAACCCCAGCCGCACGCGCTGGGCGAACTCCTCGCATGCCGTCAACGCGTTCGGTGGGGTGATATGTGTGCGATCTGGTCATGTGCTGCGGGTCAGTGGCACAGGGGCTTCCGTCGAACACACTCTGCGTCTCTCTGCAGAGCGTCAGCGCAGGCTAGAAGGGTGTGTTGATAAGAGTCCCACCGAGCCAGATCTCACCCGCGTGTTCTGCGTTGCTTGCCGGCCACGAACCCTAGCGAGAGCAGCCCGAGCTGCCAGCCAACGGACCCGACGCGACGCTCCCCACAAGCTAGGCTCCCTCACGTGACGAGCAAGATGAGGCAACTCCCGAACCCCAGCGCAATCCCAGCCGAGTCCATTAACCACGGTGAGGTGTACACGCAGCGCTGGGTCGTTGATCTTATCCTTGATCTTGTCGACTACACACCGGACAGAGATCTTTCCGAGGTCGTAATCACGGACCCTGCCTGTGGCAGTGGGGCCTTCCTAGTGGGAATCACTGAGCGCCTCAGCGAGTCATGCAGGAAGTACGGCAAAGAACTTCCCGTCGACGGCATCCGAGCCTTTGACATCCTGGCCCGGAACGTGACTTCAAGCCGCGAAAAGATCAGCTCAATCCTTACAGCAGACGGCTGGGGACAAGGTAGCGTCGAGATGCTCACAGAAAAGTGGGTCACTCAAGGCGATTACCTACTTTCAGATGCCACACCAGTCGACATTGTGGTCGGCAATCCACCATATATCCGTCTGGAAGATGTTCCCGCAGATAGAATGCAGAGCTACCGCGCTCGAAATCTAACCATGACGGGCCGCTCGGACATCTATGTCGGATTTTTCGAGCGCGGTCTTGAATCCCTCAAGGAAGGTGGGGTCCTGGGCTTCATCTGCGCTGACCGCTGGATGAGAAATCAGTATGGCCGTGAACTCAGGAAGCTAATCGCAAGCAGATTCAGCGTAGACTCCGTCGTTATCATGCATGACGTTGACGCCTTTGAGGACCGAGTAGCGGCCTATCCTGCAGTCACGATCATTCGCAATAGCCCTCAAAGTGACACGATGGTGGCAGACACCTCAAAAGAACTCGGGCCGAAACAAGCAAGAAGACTGCTCTCATGGCTTCAGAAAAGGGAGCCTACAGAAGTGAGTGATGTAGGATTTACGGCCGCCTGCCTTCCTCATTGGTTTTCTGGAGACGAATCCTGGCCGACAGGAAGCCCGGCCCGACTGGCGCTCCTGGAACATCTCAACGACACATTCCCCGTACTTGAAGACACTGATACCAAAGTTGGCATCGGCGTCGCCACCGGTGCAGATTCTGTTTTCTTGACCACCGATGCGAATCTCGTGGAATCAGACCGCCTTCTCCCACTCTCCATGGTTAAGGATGCTCGGTCTGGCGTCTTTGACTGGACCGGCTCGTACCTCGTGAACCCGTGGACGGCTGATGGCGATTTGGTTTCGCTGGATAGCTACCCTCGGCTCAACAGTTATCTACAGAAGAATCGTGATCTGTTGAGCCGCCGGCACGTCGCGAAGAAACGCACAGATCAGTGGTATCGCACGATCGACAAGGTTGATGCGAGCCTAGTTGGCAAGCCCAAACTGCTTCTGCCCGATATGCGACTCACTATCCACCCCACCTTGGAACAGGGAGGCCACTACCCCCACCACAATCTCTATTACGTAACTTCGGGTAGTTGGGATTTGGAAGTACTGGGAGGGTTGTTGCTTTCCCGTGTCGCTCAACTTTTCGTGGAATCTTATGCCGTACGCATGCGAGGTGGCACTCTGAGGTTCCAAGCTCAATACCTGCGTAGGATTCGGGTGCCACAACCAGATTCGTTGAGTGCAAGGAATCGGCAGGACCTGATCGCAGCTTTCCGTAATCGAGACGTTGAGGCGGCAACAAGTGCCGCCCTACGCGCCTACGGAATTTTTACGAGCCTTCCGAAGTAGTTTCCTCCGGGTGATGCGCTGCTACGTCCTCGTCCTGCACAGGCAACTCGCGGATTTCCCTTCTCTCTCTCACCTGCACATGCATGTCAATCGGCGTCCGCGCCAGCACCGCATCGATAGACACACTAAAGAATTGATTGATGCTCAGGTCTTCCGGCACCAAGTCATGACGAACATGCACACTCGATCCGTCTCCCGGGGTCCAATCTGCCATCAAGACAGCTGTGGAGTCGTAGACGTCATATTCAGCTCGCAGTTTGCGCAGCATATCTAGCGCACGCTCATAGGATGCCGGCTCGTTGGCCGCAACCGAGGAGTGAAGGAGGAAAACAAATCCTATCGCTGCTAGCGGGTGCCGCCCCCGAAGATTTTTTGCATCTCCGTAAGCTTCCTCAAAGCGATTAGGGAGGTTTTTTGCGAATGATGACGCCATAGTCTTCGTTGAGATGAGGATCTCTGGACCACGCGCCCATTGGGCAACTACTACATCGACCTGCTTAACATAAGCTTTCCCCAGAATGCTAGCGTTCGAAGGTGCTGTAGCTTTATCTTTCACCAAGTAATGCTGCGCTTGCGCGCGCAATTTGTGCGGCAGCTTACTGATGAAGATTCCCACCTCACGCGGCAAGACCCTGGGGGCGTCCCGCCGTGGCCATACCTCGTCCGCGTCGAATCCGGCCCTCCGGAGCTCGTGAGCTACCCAGGCATCTAGAGCCTTCGCGAGGCGACCACTTTGCGAGTCAGCGTCCTCCTCGACGGGGATGGCAAGCAACTTCTCAAGAAGGGCAGTGTCGGCCTCATAGGACGGCCCCGTGTCCGTCATCGTCCATGGGGACGCCGACGAGGCTCCTGACAAAATGGGATGTACTAGGTCAAAGATATTGTCCAGCTTCTCAGGCACTCAGATTCCTACGCATGATGGCTCCGATGAATGGGCTGGGCCCCTCGGCACGCTAGAGGATCTTCAGTCCTAGCGACAGCCAAACCGTGGACTAGGTGTGGACTGGTCCCCCAAAGACCGGGTCCAGCGCCCCGTGTGAGCTGTACAGATGCGAGCACGTCAAGCCCCCTCCGGAGCCGGTGCAGTCCAACTGCCTAACGATCAACACGGGCGCGGCCATTTGTCGCGCCGTCCTGAAGGCTGTCAAGCGGCTGCGCACGAGTCGCAAACGCCCGTCGAGGGCAGTTGGACGAAGCAGCGCTTACAGACCTGTGGGGGCTTTTCGACGCGCTGACGACGACGCTCGACGGTGGCTTGCAGCCTGGGTGCGAGTGCCGGCGTGCCGCCGTCGGGCGGCAGGCTGCGGCAGAAGCGACGGTAGCAAGCAAGGCGTGCCTCGGCGGCGTGGTGCTCGCGTTCCATTTCGCCCTCCACCGGTGGCTTCCCAGCAACCGTCAGAACTTCCTCGTAGCCCGTCCCGACTTTGCCGTCACCGGTGTGGACTACCAGCGCTGTGAGGGGCGGATCGCCGCGACGGTGTGCCTCACGGACTACCCGGCCCAAGACCGGAGTGATCCAGTTCTGCAGGAGAGCTTTGGTCCGGATGCCCGTCCTGCTCTGGATCTTCTCGCCCAACTCCTTGTAAGTGATCACCGCGTGGTACGTCTGCGCCACGCCTATCAGAATCGAGTACGCCTCCGCAGCCCACGCTTCCCGCGCCTCCCGAGCGGTCGGCTTGGCGGCATCAGCCACACTCTCAGGCTCTCCCTGCGTCATCCCCACCCCGCATGCTCTCCTTCACCGGTACTGCCAGCATCCTGCCCCATGGCCGGCACGGGGCACCATGACTCGGCTCGCGGTTGCCGTGCTACGCCGACAGCAGCACAACGGCGACGGGTCCGTGCACATGGCACAACTTCGAAAGCCGGACCTCTCGCAGCCATACCGCAATGGATGGACCGCCCGGCCCTCGGGGCCTGCGTCAGGGTGAGGACATCTGACACGTCGTCCACAACTACCAGGGTGAAGGTCCGGCTCTTAGTGGCGGGCAGCCTACGAGTGATCTTCGCTGGGCCGCCCCTGGGCCGTCCGAGGCCGCTCAGTGACGACCGGCGACGACTACTAACCACAGTCGTAGCCCGTGACAGCCGTAGGTCACCCGACTGGATCTGCGACACTGGATGCACCATGCCCAAGCCCGGAGATTGCTCATCGCTAGGCATACTCACCGACGAACTCCGGGCGGTACGTGGCTTGGTAATCGTCGAGCGCCCGCCGAAGCATGGCGGCCCCGCGAGGGACGCCGGCCGCGAGCTGCTCCCAGCCAAGGAAGCTCACATGATCCGGGATGTTGACCAGACCGGTGATGGCGTCCCAGAAGGCATCCCAGTTCATGCCGTAGAAGTCCGGGAAGCCCAGCTCTCGCTTTAGAAGCAGGTGCAGGGCGCGCTCGTCAGTCACCTCACTGACGTCAATGGTGATCATGGCGCCATGCTTGCACGTGGTTGCACCGTTCTGACATCCACGAGTGACATCAACGACGCCGGATGCCAGCAGTCCTAGGCGGCCCTGCATGGCCAACGTGGCCCGGTGGCTCCCCGGCAACGCCGTGGAGCGATCGAACTCCTAAGGCGGTGCTCACATGGCGGGTTTCACGGGCTTGACGGTGACGGCTGCGGCCGAGCACACCGCAGCCCAAATCTCCGTAGCCGAGACTGACCGTAGAGAGACTGTCTCCGTGTAGCCGTCATAGGTAAGGCCGTTGTCCAGTACCGGAGGCCAGCCACGAGCACGCCACGACTCGACAGTGGCTTGCTCAACAGCTCGTGCATCACGCCCAAGCGAGAAGCTTTTCATGTTCAGGACAGTCCAGCCGTTGCGGCCATGCTCATACAACCGGCTGTTTTTAGGGGAGTGCTCGCAAATACCGATCTTGGCGGCAGCGAGAGTCGACTTGATCACCAGGTACAGCAGCGCCGGCCGGTCAGGCTTGAACCCATGGTTGGCACATCCTGCACATGGTCCGCCACTGAAGCGGGCGTTCAGGGACGGGTCACAATAGTGCCCCCTTGCCAGGCAACGACCTGGCCACCGGGTCGTATCATTCGTGTATGGGACCCCCGGGTCAGGCTCATAGCCCCACGCACGGGCCATCTTTCGTGCCTTCTCGTCGGGGAACCGGGCCTTACCGCCGCAGTACTCACAACCGCTTTGGCCCGACCGCAAGTTGTCTAGACGAGGACGGACAACGTTCCAGCAGCGGAGGCACCAAGCGCGGACCGACTGCTTTACATCATGGATGACCTCCATCGGCAGCACACGGCCACGGGCGATCATGTCCGCACGACGCTCATCCGCTCGCCGCTTCTTGCGACAGTGCCCACAACCAGCGCCCCCGTATACCGGGTTACGGATGTAGCTGAGGTACACGTTGAACGGGGTCTCATGGCCAGGGCAACGCCTGTTGAGGCACCGCGCCCGCCAGGGTAACGATGTGCGCCCCGGGTAAGGCTCAATTGGTTCGCACCCAGCCTCCCTGAGTTCCGTCGCTGCTGCGGCTTCATCGGTCTTAGATCTTTTTGGCACAGGCGCATCCTGGCATCGAGCACTGACACAAGGCCACCGAGGCGGTCTCCTGGGAGACAGCGGACTGAGCCGTGGTTGAGGCATACGGTCAATGCCTCCGAACGCACGTGAGTGTCTAGCTGCGTGACAACGCCCACGGACAGCGGCGGACAAGCACGGACGCCAGCGGACCATCGCAGCAGGTGGAGGACACACTGGCCGCTGGTCGAGCCCCCGCCCAAGTTGCTTCGGGACGAAGCGGTCGTGCCCTTAAGGTGCGCTGCATGACCACCGACACCCCAGCCTGTCCCGAGTGCAACCATGCGGTCCGGCGGCCTTGTTCTCTCCGAACGGGAGGACGACGGCCGGCGGACCTGCCGGACACTATGGCGGTGTACCGGTCGGCATCTGTGGTTGCGCTGGGCCGACCGGCCAGACGAGCCTTTTGAGGTCTCCCAGTCCCAGGGCTGTTCCGCTGACGTCCAGCGCTGACATCAGCGACCCTGGACAGCGGCAACCAGTTGTGGCTCCGGCTCACGAGGCAAGCCCCGACCAGGGCAATGGCAAAGCAGAGACGCGCTGCGGCAGCCGAGCCGTCTCCGGGCCGTCCGAGGCCAACCCCGCATGGCAGAAGCCCACGGCATGGTGTTCAGAACCGTGGGCTTCGTCGAGCTTCTTGTTCGGCGGGACCGGCAACTAGGAGACCGGCATCTCAGGTCGCACGCAGCAGGCCGCAGCAGAGGAAGCTGCCTCAGCCTCTGAGACGACGCAGCGACCCCCTTCAGGGTCGATGAGGGTCGCTTACCGCCAGGAGGTGACCGCGGCTGACCGCAACGCGGAGAACATCCCGCAACGCCTTGGTCAGTTCCCTCGCCAGCCGTTGCAAGTCTTCCGGGCCGGCGTCCTGGTCGTCGAGGGTGGCGGAGGCATGCTCCAGCAACCTGGCCGCCGTCCCCAGTTGCACCGCTTCGATGTTGTCCGCCAGGCGGGACATGTAGCCGGCCTTGTCGTCGGTGTCCAAGTAGCAGGGCTTCCCCTCCGGCCCCGACCACGGGAGGAGCCGCAGTTCGTTCGGTGCCGTCATCGTTGGGATCCCTTCTCATTGGTGACGTCGTGGGTGGTGAAGACCGCGTCGACGCGATCTCCTGGGAACACGAGTAGCGCGGCCTCGACGACTCGACCAGTGGAGTCGGTCGCGACCCGCGTGATCGCGAGGGCTGCCGCAGTTGGGCCGATCCGCAGGGCGGATGACTCGTCCGGAGTCGGTAGACGAGCACGTACCGTCTCCCGGACAGTTGCCGGTGCCGAGCCAAGGACGGCGAATCGCGTGGCCGTGTCCCGCCACGAGGAGTCGTCACCCAGCACGCCGGCCGGTGCCAGGTCGCGCGGGATGTAGATGCGGGCCAGACCGTGCGGCGAGTCTCCCTCATGGCTGATGCAGAAGAACTCAGCGAGAGGGCTGCCCGTCGGCACCCTCAGCAAGGACGTCAGATGGCCGTCTGCCTGCACGGTGGCGGTGCGAACGGTCACGCGCATGGCCGCTTCAGCGGCGGTCCATGGGTCCAGCGTTCCCCACCCCCCGACGTACACGACCTTGCGGAGGCAGCGGCGAACAAAGTTGCCCTTCCCGTGGACCTTCTCGACAAGGCCTTCGCCCTGGAGGACTGCGAGCGCACTTCGCAGTGTGGCTGTACTGACCTTGTATCGGTCGGCGAGGTCTGCCTCGGACGGCAGGCGTTCACCCGGTTTGACTGTGCCGGTTGTGATCTGGCGCCGGAGATCGTCGGCGATGTCGTGATGGCGTGAAGGCACGGACCGGGTCACCGCCTTCTTTGTACGCGAACGGCGGCGAGTCGGGTTCGCGTGTGTATGGTCAGCAGCTCGCCCGACTCGAAGAGGAGTCGTTTGGCGCCTTGAGGGAGTTGGATGAGGTCCATAACCCGGCACGCTCTGCCGCCCAGTTGAATGACGTCGCCACGCTGCACGGTGGTCGCCGTGACCTCGACCGTGGAGACCAGCGCGCCGCCCGGTGCCCAGCCGCTCACCGCTGCACCTCCGGCCTTGAGTCGCCCGGGACCGAGTGACACGGGCACGCGCACGTCTCGTAGACAACCGGCAGGTCGATCGGCGCGGAGACGGGAGAGGACTCCGTGCAGAGCGGGTGTGTGCCGATTCGGCAGGCGGTCGAACAGTAGGGGACGGCGGAGGCTTCGGTGACGCGGAGCTGTTGGCGTGGAGACATCAGCAGGCCCCCGCCAGGGTCGACCAGGCTTCAGCCGGCAGATGGGAAGCGATGACCAGCGCTCGTGGCCGTACTCGTTGCTCCCAGGCCAGCACGTAGGGGCGGACGAGCGCGTTGTCCTCCCCTGCGAGCGGGAGTCGATGGTTGGCGATGTCGGACACCCGGCCCAGTGGCCGCCTCGACGCATCGGCGGACGGCGGGCAGGCTGGGACCACCGTCGAGCGGGACGTCGTTAAGGGGCGGCGGTGCCTGCCCTTGGGGGCGTACCGCGCTCTGGTGAGCGAGACGGCACGGCGGATACGGTTGAGCACGCTGCTCAGCTCCTATCGCTGATGGCTCGGTCCCCCGCCATCGCCCGTCGCGGGGACCGCTTTGTGTACGACCGCCCAGAGGGTGCGGCCGTTCAGGCTGGTGGCGAGGAGTCCGAACCGATCGGCCTCGGCCACTACTTCCAGGGCCTCCCGCCATAAGTCAGCGGAGAGCGCTTCTGGAATCTCCGCTTCGACCGACGTGTAGCGGTCGTACTCCTCCACGCGCGTGGGAAGTCCGACGGCGGACAGCCGGGCGACGATGGCCGCCACGCGAGATCCCGAAGCGGGCACAGGGCAGCCTCCGTCAACCGGCGATCACTTTCAGTGAAGCTAGTTAACTAGATTAGAGCTAGTGGACTAGATTTTCCATATGCCTGAGCAGCCGCCCTATCTCCGCATCGCCGACGAACTCCGGCGCCGCATCGCGGAGCACGTATGGGAGCCCGGGGACCGTCTGCCGTCCCGCGCCCAGATCGGCCAGGAGTACGGGGTCGGCGAGAACGTAGTCCGCCGGGCTCAGGAGCTGCTGATCTCCCAGGGTGTGCTGGAGGGCCGCGCCGGTTCGGGCACGTACGTCACCGAGCCCCGGCAGCGAGTGCGGGTGGTCCGTTCGTCCGCCCGTGAGCGGCCCAACGGGTCTCCGTTCCGGGCGGACATGAAGGCCGTGGGCAGACAAGGGGACTGGGAAAGCCGGACTGAGGCCAAGGTGCCGGCCCCGGCGGACATCGCGACGCGGCTCGGCATCGCCGAGGGCGACCTGTGCGTCCGGACCACGTACGAGTTCCTGGCCGACGGCAGGCCCGTGCAGCTGTCCACGAGCTGGGAGCCGTACGACCTCACCGCCGGCAGTCTCGTCGTCCTCCCAGAAGGAGGGCCGCACGCCGGGGCCGGGGTCGTGAACCGCATGGCCGCGATCGGAGTTACCGTCAGCCACGCCGTGGAGCAGCCGGAACCGCGGACGGCGACCGCCGAAGAGGCATCACTACTTGGTATCCAGAAAGCGGCACTCGTGACGCACATCCGGCGGACCTATTACAGCGACGACGGTCGGCCGGTAGAGACGGCTGACATCGTCGTGCCCGCCGCTCACTGCGAGGTCGTCTACGAGATCCCGATCAACCGCTGACGAACGGATCGCTGACCGCCGGTTGGATACTCGGAACCCGTGCCCCGGCGTACCCCAGTGAGGGCCAGTGCGTATATGACGGGACAGGTGTTGAACCGTGCTGGGGCGGACCCCACCGACGGCAAGGGTGGCCAACGAGATGACCGGTCCAGGCCCCCATCTCGTCGGCCCCCGAGTCGATAGCAGCTGGCCCAGAAGGCTAGCCCCGAGAGCGGACCTGGCAGGTGCGAAGCCGTGACCGGTCATCGGGTTGTCAGTAATGCCACCGATTGGCGCCGGCTTCATAGTCGCAGGTGATCTCGCGCCCTGCTGCGTCCGTAGTCGTCGCCCCCACGTCGATGTTCCGGCAGAACTGGCCAGCGTGGTAGCAATTACCGGCGTTGGATCGGATGCCGCACAGTTCCGTCGCGTTGGAGCTGTCCGATGCAGGCGAGCTGCCAGCCGTCGACGTGCTTCCAGCCGAGCTGGAGTCAGAACTGCCCTTTGAAGACGATTCGTGATGAGAGCGAGGCCGCGGCGGCGAGGCGCACGCCTCGTTCGTCTTCAGAACCGCGAGCGTGAGAGTCCCGGCGCTCTTGGCGCCAGGAGCAGGAACCTGCCGGCACACTTTCCAGCTGCCGAGGTGAGACGGACTGCGGTTCAGGTGGCTGAGGTCTGAGTACGTCACCGCCCTGACGTGGTGCTTGCGGGCGTCCGCCACAGCCTTTGCAAGGTTCCAGTGCTGGTAGTCGCGCAACGGCTCCCAAAGCGGCGGGGTCACCGAGGATCTACCCGAGGGAGAGGCAGTCAGGCTAGGCAGCGTTGTGGGCTTGGCGGATGCGCTCCTGACGTGGTCACCGCCACTGCCCCCCGCTCCGATGGCGAAGCAAGCCACAGTTCCTACCGCCAAGGCTCCGTAGGCCAAAAGTCGCTTCTTCGCTCTGCTCTTCGCGCTCCGAGCAGCGTTGGACTTGGTGAGCTTCCTGTCACCAACATGCTCGACAAGTCGCTCTCGTTCCGTCTTCGGGCGACGCGGCGGAGGCGGCACGATCCGCTCGGGAATCTTGACCTGTATGGTCTGTTCGCTGCGTGGTACCCAGTCGAGTCGCCGCGCGTCCCTCTCTGCGCGGAGTGCTTCCCAAGCCTCCTGCTTCGCCAGCTGCGGATCCGGTGCAGAGAACGGGAACCGGCGGGACCAGTCACTCTTGTGGCAACGCGCGCAGTTGGAAACGCCTTCGCCGCTGACGCGCATCAACCGGCCTACGCCGTGTCCACAATGCGGGCACGTGTGCCTCACTTCGAACATGGTCCCCCTCCCCTGACCTGCACATATTAGGGCTGCACTTCAACGCCCTTCTGCTTGGGCGCCAGTTGTTCGCTGGGGCGGCGATGACGAAGCACGAAACCTCTAATAGATCACCTGTACGAGATGATCATGACGCCGCGCGGTGCGGCCCACCTCAGCGGGCGGGCCACCATGTCCAGCAAGGCTCGTTTGCGAACCTCGCCGGACTTGGGAGGAGGCCGCTGCTGGCTGCTACGTGGGGGGTAAGTGGCAGGTCCGTGCAACTGCCGACAAGTGGGAGCCGTACGCCTCACCGGTGGCACTTTCGTCGCACTGCCGGAGGGCGGAGAGCACACTGGTGCGGAGTCCTGTCGAATGCGTGTCGAAGGACGGTAGCCAAGGCGCCAGGCGCGACAAGAGGTGCAGGTCAGCAGCCGTGCGCTGCTCGTCTTACCCAGCGCCTTCTAAGCGCTTGGCCGCAGGTTCGAGTCCTGCCGGGGGCGCCAGTATCCGCCCTCCCGCTCGGGAGGGCTTTTCGCTGGTCAGAGCGGCTGTCAGCGGGTACAACGAAGCCCCGGGCGCCTCCTCGATGATCAAGGGCGGGATCCGGGGCTGTCAGCCGGCGCCCGGCACCTCCGCCTCCCTAAGGTCACCCGCGGCTTCCAGCCGCCGCTTCAGGTCCGGCAGCTGCCCGTCGATGCACCGGGCGTAAGTCGCCAGCAGCACGGCGACGCTGTTCCCGGCCCACTCGGCCACCTGAGCAGGCGGGATCCCGTCGTTGAGCCACTTCGTCAGGCGCGTGTTCCGGTTGTCGTAAACGCGCCGTCCGTGGGTGACTCAAAGACGTGCGGGGGCAGTACGGCCTTACGCGCGCTGCGCCACGCCCGGCGGATGACGGAGCCGGCGAGGATCCCACCGAACTCACCCTGGAAGAGCAGATCACCCGGCTGGAGCTGTTCATCGGCGATGTGCTGCCGCAGGATGCGCGTAAGGGCCGGATATCCCGGCACCGTACGCGTCTCGCCCTCCGCCCGGCCCCTCGTGGATCTCACCCGCATCGGTCTACTGCTTCCCGACCTCCGGCGTCGCCGTGTGAATCAGCAGCTCGCACCACTGGTCGGAGGCATCGGGTTCCGGCAGGGTCACGTCCTCCACCCGCATGGCTACGGCTTCCTCGGGCCGGGGACCCCAGCAGTACAGCGTGGCGAAGAAGACGTGGAGCCGCTCGCCGCCCCCGCCATCAACGCCTTGGACGGCAACGGCCCTCACGTACGCAGCCACGACGGCAAAACGCCTCATTCCAGCGGGATAAAACCTTCCCTACCTCATCAAGCCCCGGCTGCGCTCCGCTGCGCCGACGCGCGCCCACATGTGTATAGGGCCGGGACATGAGTCGATCACCGCAGAGAAGCGGCCACGGTCAGACCAGCCGCCGGCGGGGGCGCCGTTCGCGGGTGCCGGCGAGCGGTGGCGTGCGTGGGGTGCTGGGGTGAGTGGTGGGTCGAGGAGGTAAGCGGATGCGCCTTGGCGGATGTTTTACGGCACCTCGAGGCGGCAACACACACTCGTGCAGTAGCCTCCGCACGGAGGGGTGCCATGTCTGCGTGGATCGTTTTCGGTTCCGGCTGCTTTGTCGTAGTCCTGGGTGTGTTGACCTTGACCGGCAGCCGGGGAATCGCAGCGTACGCGCGGTCGCCCAGGGCTGGTTGGGGGCGGATAGCGATGGGTGGCGGCTTCGTCCTGGACGGCGGGGCTAAACTCCTCGGCTTCTCTTCCGGAGCGGGGATGGTTGTTTCCACCATTGCCCTGGGGTTCGTCGTACTCGGTGCGGTGCTTCAGCTCCGGGCTGGAGCGTTCGGCAAGGCTCGTCATGCTGACGACGCAAATTGAGCAGTGCCCCTGCTCCCCGGCCAGGGCGACCGTCAAGTGAGCCACTGGTGTCCGACACCAGCGGCTGACACCAACAGCCGCGAACACGGTCGGATCCCGGCGTACTCCAGCGGCCGGATGACACCGTGATCGACCTGATAAGGATGAGGCCAGACCTCGCAGCAGATTCCTAGACCGTCGCCCGCCGGACCTGGTAGTTCCAGCGTGTGAGCGACCGGACGACGGTCTCGGCGCCAATGGGGTTGGCGCTGTGCACGAAGACCGTGCCGATTCGGAAGGGCCGCCCGTTGAAAGCTGCTTCTTCCAGGAGGGTCACCACGGGCAAGATGCTGTCGTCGCCGCCGAGGTCGTGGTCGAGCCAGAGTTCATCGATGAAGCTGTCGCGGTGCTCTTGCAGGAGCTTGACACCTTCGCCGCTGCTGCGCGCGATCCGCGTGGTCCAAGGCAGTGATCGGAGATCGTCTATGCCAAGGATCACCGGCGACGGTACGAGCGGACCTTCTTTCACCCGACCATCATCAGATCCAGCGGGGAGCCACGGGGAACGACAGTGGCCGACGGGTGGCTGATCCCACGTCCGCCGACGTAGGCGCTTCGCAGGTCAGACCAGCAATTGCCTCACCTCGCGCCTGAAGTGGTCCTCAGTTCTCACCGTGCAGTGCGCTACTGATCTCCAGAAGGCGCCCCTCGGGCA